>NZ_AJWE01000136.1:0-67170 GCF_000281145.1 Rhizobium sp. CF142
AACCCAAACAGCACGCCAAATATAACTTCCGTGACTCCGAATTGTACGCAAGGTCGTTGATGACCTATCAGAATTTCGAGACATCGCCGATCGCGGCATGGTTCACCCTGCGTTGGCTGCACCCGTATCTGGGGATGCAAAAATGAGGGCCAGACGTTTCGATCACCCGCATCACAGGCAAGGCGGGAACCGCCGTTCAAACACCGAAATACCGCCTGTCGATGGCATTCGGCGAGGCATTGCACCTGCATGGGGCGGCATAACGCCCGTCTCTTGCAGCATCGACTTCCCAGAAACAGCGTTAGTATTCGAGTTGGAGAGCGATCATGGATACCGGAATGAGACATGACAGGAAAGTTGCACTGATTACCGGCGTAACAGGTCAGGATGGTGCGTATCTGGCCGAGTTGCTCCTGGACAAGGGCTATATTGTTCACGGCATCAAGCGGCGTTCGTCGTCCTTCAACACCAATCGCATCGAGCATCTCTACGAGGATCCTCATGTCGAGAATCCGCGCTTCATCCTGCACTACGGAGATATGACCGACGCGACAAACCTCATCCGGATCGTCCAGGAAACGCAGCCCGACGAGATCTACAATCTTGCCGCACAAAGCCACGTCCAGGTGTCTTTCGAGACGCCGGAATACACCGCCAACGCGGATGGGACGGGCACTCTGCGGCTGCTTGAAGCTATTCGCCTACTGGGCCTGACCAAGAAGACCCGTTTCTATCAGGCATCCACCTCCGAACTCTACGGCAAAGTTCAGGCGGTCCCGCAGAACGAAACGACGCCTTTCTACCCTCGATCCCCCTACGCGGCTGCCAAGCTCTATGCCTATTGGATCGTCGTGAATTATCGCGAGGCTTATGGCATGCATGCCTCGAACGGCATCCTGTTCAACCATGAAAGCCCGATCCGTGGCGAAACCTTCGTGACCCGCAAGATCACCCGGGCGGCGGCTGCCATCCATCTCGGCCTGCAGGACCGGCTCTATCTCGGCAATCTGGATGCCAAGCGCGATTGGGGACATGCACGAGAATATGTCCGCGGCATGTGGCTGATGCTGCAGCAGGACGAACCGGAGGATTATGTTCTTGCGACCGGCGAAACGCATTCGGTTCGCTCTTTTGTCGAGAAGGCCTTTGCCAGGGTAGGCATGCCGATTGATTGGCGTGGGGAAGGTGCCGAGGAAAAGGGGTACGACAAGATATCCGGCCGCTGCGTGGTGGAGGTCGATCCGGCCTATTTTCGGCCCACTGAAGTCGACCTTCTGCTCGGAGATCCGACAAAGGCGCATACAAAGCTCGGCTGGAAAAACGAGATCAGTCTTGACCAGCTGGTTGCGGAGATGGTTCGCGAGGACCTGAAAGTCATGGCCCGCAATGTTCCCTTGGTCGGTGCGAACAAGGGCCTGGTCCATGCCTGAGGTCATCTACAGCCTTGCCGGAAAAAAAGTCTATGTCGCGGGACACCGCGGCATGGTGGGCTCTGCGATCGTGCGGCGTCTCGCGTCCGAGGGCTGTGAGATCTTGACGGCCCTGCACGCCGAGGTCGATCTGAGGCGGCAGGATCAGGTGGAGGCATGGATGGGGAAAAACCGTCCCGATGCCGTCTTTCTGGCGGCTGCGAAGGTCGGCGGTATTCTCGCCAATGATACCTATCCGGCCGACTTCCTCTACGACAACCTTATCCTCGAGGCGAACGTCATCCACGCCGCTTGTAAAGTTCGCGTCGAAAAGCTGATGTTCCTGGGTTCGTCCTGCATCTACCCGAAGTTCGCCGATCAGCCGATCGTCGAAGAGGCGCTTCTCACCGGGTCGCTCGAACCCACGAATGAATGGTACGCGATCGCCAAAATTGCCGGACTGAAGCTTTGCGCTGCCTACCGAAAACAGCATGGCAAGGATTTCATCTCGGCCATGCCCACCAATCTCTATGGGCCAGGCGACAACTTCGACCTCGATTCAAGCCATGTCATGCCGGCGCTGATACGCAAGGCGCATGAGGCCAAGCTCAATGGCGAGCAGGAAATACGCATCTGGGGCACAGGAACGCCGCTGCGCGAGTTCCTGCATGTCGATGATTGCGCCGACGCCTGCATCCATCTCATGAAGACCTATTCCGCCGAAAGTCACGTGAATGTGGGCTCAGGCGAAGACATCAGCATCCTGGAATTGGCAGGACTTGTCGCAGAGGTCATCGGATTCGAAGGCGAGATCACGCGGGACCTCAGCAAACCGGACGGCACGCCACGCAAGCTCATGAGCGCCGACAAGCTCCGCGCGCTCGGCTGGTCACCGAAGATAGGCCTGAAGGAGGGCATTGCAGACGCCTACCAGTCCTTCCTGAAGGGGAATTATCTCGAGCGCCACAACGAGGCTGCAGAGTGAGCGCAGCTCAGTTGTGGTCACAATAGTCGCGTTATCTGACGCGCCTGATCGTCAGCGTATCAAGGTCACGGGCCGCTTGAGTTTTCGCTTCGCCTTGCTTGCCGAAGGGGAGCCTCGGCCCGCAACGCTTCCGTTGCCCGGTCGCGGTCAACCGGACGGCCGAACAGATATCCCTGCACATAGGGGCATCCGAGGCGCCGCAGACGTTCTGCCTGATCTTCCGTTTCCACACCTTCGGCCACAATCCGTGTACCAAGTCCGATCGACATGTCGAGAAGGGCTTTAACGATGACTGCGCCGGGTCCGTCGGACATCCGGTCAATGAAGGTCTTGTCAATCTTGATGATGTCGACGGGGAAATTCAGCAGATGCGTGAGCGAGGCATACCCTGTGCCGAAATCATCAAGCGCCACAAGCAGCCCTTCCCTTCGAAGCTCCTCGATCGCTTTTGCGACCTTCCCGTCTTTTTCATCCATATAGACCGTTTCGGTGACCTCGAGCACGACATGCTTGAGGGGCGTGCGGTGGCGGGCAAAAACGCTTTTGATCCGCTCGCAGAGATTTCCCTGATTGAAATCCGCCATCGATACGTTGACGCTGACATATTGAAACGAGAGCCCGAGATCGAGCCAGTATCGGATGTCGCGGGCGACCTGCTCCAGCATCCGGTCTGTCAGGAGATAGCCCACCGACGGATCCTGGAGCGCCTCGGCAAACGCGCCGGGTGAAAGGATCTGGCCACCGTCCGTACGAATGCGGCACAAAGCCTCAAGGCCAACGATTTCCTGCGTTGGAAGGCTGACAATCGGTTGGTAATGCGCCTCTATCCGATCTTCGGCCAAGGCGCTCGTCACTGTCTGCAGCGCACGAAACCGGTTTGCGATCGCCCCGGCAAGATCGTCGCTGTAAAGCACAAAACCGCCTCTGGCTGTCTGCTTGGCATGGTGGAGTGCGAGATTTGCATGTTGCAGAAAGGTCGGAACGTCGGGTGGCCCGGACGGTTCGAAGGTTGCGCCCCCGCACGTGACCGAGACCGGCAGGAGATGTTCGTCGCGCTGCGGCGTCCGGTTCTCCATAGCACGTAGAATTTCTGCCGAAACCGCTGATAGGTCCGTTGCGGAACGATTTTCGATCAATACTGCGAACTCATCGGCGTCCACCCTGAAGATCGCCGCCGGCGCCGCGATCCGTGCAACCGTTTGACCGACCTCCAGGATCAATCTGTCGCCGGTCGCATGCCCGAAGGCGTCGTTGACCCGGCCGAGATGATCGATATCGACGAGCAGAACCGAATGAGGGGCAGAAGCACCATCGACGGCCGCCTCCAGCGTTTTCAAAAAGTTGGCGCGGTTGCCGAAGCCGGTGAGATTGTCGAAAAAGGCGAGCCTTTGATTATCGGCTTTCACCTCCTCGCGCTCGAGCACCAGCGAGCAAAGGTCGAGACACTCGGCAACGATCATGCGTTCTTCTGGCGTGGGGCCGCGATTCTCCTTGTAGTAAAATCCGAACGCGCCGAGCACGCGTCCGTCGCTGCGCAGGATGGGGCTCGACCAACACGCCTTGACGCCATGTTCTTTCGCAAGGATGTCGGCAAGCGGCCGATAGGGCGTCCAAAGCGGGTCTGCAAAGATATCGGTGACGGCGATCGGCCTGCGGAAATGGGCAGCCGTGCCGCACGAGCCAACATCAGGCCCGATCGGTATTCCGTCGAGCGCATCCGAATAGGTTTTGGCGATCGTTGGCCCCGCCAGGGGATGCAGGAGCCCTTCGCGGTCAACGGTCACGATTGAGCAAATGACGCCGGCTGCGAGCCGTTCAGCATGCTCGCAAATACGATCGCAGGCGTCTTCGAGGGAAGACCCCCGTGCCAGCATATCCAAGATTTCCTGCTGAAGCTGTCCTCGCATGCCCGGCCTCGTCATGTTGCCTTTCGCTCGAATGGCCTCGAAACCCGTTCGACCGGTTACGATCGAAACTAGCAGGTACTATGTTACGGGTTCGGAAATTTATCGACTACAATTCGAAGCCCGAGACATATGGTACGTTCTCGCCTTATGGGTGGTCGTGGCCGCAAGTTACCACTACGGCGAAGTGAATGGCGGGGATAGGTTAGTCACGTTTAGCCTTGGAGAATGTGTTGCCGCACCAGTTCCTTCAGACCCTCCGTATCGGCAGCTTCGATTGCATCGACCATCAGGTGGTGCTCCCGGCCCGACTGTTCCACACGGGCGCGCGTTCGCCACTGCGAAACCGGCGCCGATGAGGTCCGCTGGCGAATTTCCGTGATGAGGTCAACCAATTCCTGATTGCCGCCGAGGATCAGCAATTGGCGGTGAAAGGCGAGATTTGCTTCATAGAGTTCCAGCATCGTGCCATTCAGCACCATGAAGTCGAACTGCTCTGCCAGTCCGCGCAGATTCGCGATGTCCGCCGGCGAGGCGTTCTGAATGATCGTTCCGACGATGGCGGTTTCCAGGATGATGCGGATCTCGCTTACTTCCCGCGCGCGCCGACCGTCCGGCTCGTAGACATGGTAGCCGCGGTTCGGCACATGTTCGACAAGCCTCTTCTGGGCGAGGCGATCGAGAGCCCGGCGCACTTCAGGCCGCGTGCAATTATAACGTCGCTCGAGATCGATCTGCTTCAGCCATGTTCCAGGCAAGAGGACACCGGCCAGAATATCCTGAAGCACGAGATCCGTCACGTCGCGCCCATTGGACACTCCCTGCCCCGAATCCATCATGACATCCGCCATTCGAACTTCTCCTGACTTTCTGCATCGATACCACGGGCTGAGGCATTTTCGTAAGGCAGCCCGAACAGTTTGCCGTGATGAAAATTTATTCGTGCACACGGATTGCGCATAAATTTTTTGTATCCTAAATTGGCGCCAATTTTGGATACTATGTAAGACGAAGCTGTTTTGGAAGCCATGAAAAACTCGGAAGCCGTGTGGGACATCGTTGAAGCCAAGAGCGCAGCCTTCTTTGCGCTCAGCGATCGGATCTGGGATATGCCGGAGACGAATTACGAAGAATATCGCTCCGCCGAAGAGCACGCGCGCCAGCTGGAAGCGGAAGGATTTCGTGTCGAGCGCGGCGTTGCGGGACTGCCGACGGCTGTCATGGGCGAAGCCGGCGAAGGTGGTCCTGTCATCGCGATCCTCGGGGAATTCGATGCACTGCCCGGGCTTAGCCAGGAGGCCGGTCTCGCTGAAAAGCGTGAAGTGACGGCAAATGGCAATGGCCATGGATGCGGCCACAACATGCTTGGCGCCGGTTCGATGCTGGCGGCAGCGGCAGTGAAGGACTTCCTCGCCACAAACGGCCTCAAGGGCCGCGTGCGTTATTACGGCTGCCCGGCAGAAGAAGGCGGGTCCTCCAAGGGCTTCATGGTTCGTGCAGGTATCTTCGATGACGTCGACATTGCCATTTGCTGGCATCCGGCTGCCTTTGCCGGCGTCAATAACCCGGTCTCGCTTGCCTGCAACGAACTCAACTTCCATTTCACCGGCCGAGCCTCGCACGCCTCGGCAACGCCGCATCTCGGCCGCAGCGCGCTCGATGCCGTCGAACTGATGAATGTCGGCGTCAACTATATGCGCGAGCATATGCCTTCGACGGCGCGCGTCCATTATGCTGTAACCGATACAGGCGGGTCGGCGCCGAACGTGGTGCAGGCCCGTGCGACGGTGCGCTATCTCATCCGCTCCCGAAATCTCCCCGAACTCCTGTCGCTCGTCGCCCGTGTCAAAAAGGTGGCTGAGGGCGCAGCCCTCATGACCGAGACGTCGGTCCGCAGCGAAGTGATCAGTGGTGACGCCAATCTCGTCGGCAACGTTCCGCTCGAAGAACTGATGTTTGCCAACCTCGAACGCCTCGGCCCGCCCGTCTTCGATGAAGACGACCGCGCCACTGCCCGGACATTCCAGGCAACCATGAGCGCCGAGGACATCGCCTCTTCCTACGCACGCTTCGGTCTTAAGCCGAAGAAGGACCAGCCGCTTTGCGAGGAAATCTTCCCGCTCTATGCCGGCGACAGCACAATCGTCGGCTCGACCGATGTGGGGAGCGTCAGCTGGGTCGTACCAACGGTACAGATGCGCGGCGCGACCTATGCGATCGGCACGCCCGGTCACTCCTGGCAGCTGGTTGCTCAGGGCAAGCTTCCGGCAGCCCATAAAGGCACGGAACACGCGGCAAAGGTCATGGCGAGCACCGTCATCGACCTGATCGGCAATCCGGCACTCATCGAGGCAGCCAAGGCGGACCTGAAGGGCCGTCTCGATGGGACACCTTTCGTCAATCCGATCCCGGACGACGTTCAGCCACCGCTGCCGGAGAAGCAGTCACTATGAACCAGCCCGGCATCCTCGAGCTCATAAGCTTCGGCCCCGATGGTTGGGGCAAGGCGCTGCTGGCCGGCGCGTGGATGACGATTCTGGTTGCGATTTCCGGTTATGCGATCGGCGCTGTCATCGGCACTTTCGGCGCCTGGGCGAAAATATCGGGCGGGCGAAGCCTCCGGATCGCCGCCGACACCTATACGACGGTCCTTCGCGGCATACCGGATCTTCTGGTCATTTACCTCTTCTATTTCGGCGGCAGCGCCGCCGTCACCGCTCTCGGCCGCCTGTTCGGCGCTGAAGGTTTCCTCGGTTTTCCGGGTTTTCTCGCCGGATCTCTTGCTGTCGGCGTCACCTCAGGTGCGCAATTTACCGAAGTCTTCCGTGGGGCGTTCAAGGCGGTCCATTCCGGTGAGATCGAAGCTGCCATTGCCTGCGGCATGGGCCGTATATTGCGGTTCCGCCGTATCGTCGCGCCGCTGACGCTTCGCCACGCGCTTCCGGGCCTCGGCAATGTCTGGCAGGTCGTTCTGAAAGAGTCCGCGCTCGTCTCCATCACCGGCGTCGCCGAACTGCTTCGCCAGACACAGGTGGCGGCAGGTTCGACCGGTCTGCCCTTCGATTTCTATGTCGTTGCGGGAGCGATCTATCTCATTATTTCAACCGGTTCCGGCCTTTTCCTAAGGCGAGCTGAAAAGCACTTCTCTCGCGGCGTGAGGAGAGGCTGATGGATTGGCAATTTCTCGGCGAAACCTTCGTCAGTCTCGTTTCCGCCATCCCGCTGACGCTTCAACTTGCCGCGACCTCGATCGCGCTCGGCGCCATCCTGGCGCTCGCGATCGCACTGTGCCGGCTCTCCGGCATCATGGTGCTCGAATGGTTTGCGCGCGCCTATGTCTTCGTCTTCCGCGGAACGCCTCTGCTCGTGCAGATCTTCCTGATCTATTACGGGCTCGGCCAGTTTCCCGAGGTCAGGCACAGCATCTTCTGGCCGTTCCTGCGTGAACCCTATTGGTGCGCCGTGCTTGCGCTGACCATGAATACGGCCGCTTACGCCAGCGAGATCATTCGCGGCGGACTTCAGTCTGTGTCTTTCGGCCAGATCGAGGCGGCGCGCGCCTGCGGCATGCCCCGGCTTACGCAGTTCCGTCGCATCGTTCTTCCGCTTGCAATCCGACAGGCGCTGCCGGCTTACAGTAACGAGATGATCGCCATGGTGAAGGCAACGTCGCTCGCCTCGATCATCACCCTGATGGAGGTGACAGGCGTCGCCGCCAAGATCATTTCCGAGACTTACCGGGCAATCGAAGTCTTCATCGTTGCAGGCGCCATTTACCTGGCGATCAACTTCCTGCTGACGCGCCTCGTCCACCTTGTCGAATATTGGCTGAGCCCGCATCTGCGCCAACCTGTTCCCCACCATCCGGTGGCCGCCCCCGCATCCGCACTCGAAGGAGACGCCCGATGACTGCGGCGAATGCCCCTCTTTCTCCGATCGCGCTCAGCGTGAAGGATCTGCACAAGAGCTTCGGGCCTATGGAGGTCCTGAAAGGCATCTCGCTTGATGCACATGAAGGCGATGTCGTATCGATCCTCGGGTCTTCCGGTTCGGGAAAGTCTACCTTTCTGCGCTGCATCAACCTTCTGGAGATGCCGAATTCCGGCGAGGTGACCGTCGCAGGCGAGACGATCCGCATGGTGGCCGACCACAAAGGCGGCAGTCGGCCAGCGGAACGCAGGCAGGTCGACCGTATCCGCTCGCAGCTCGGCATGGTCTTCCAGAGCTTCAATCTCTGGTCTCACAAGACCGTGCTCGAAAACGTCATCGAGGCGCCGGTGCATGTGCTCGGCCGCTCGAAGGCGGAATGCATCGAGGAAGCCGAGGCCCTGCTTGCCAAGGTCGGCATTGCTGAGAAGCGCAATTTCTACCCCTCGCATCTTTCCGGCGGCCAGCAGCAGCGTGCCGCAATCGCACGCGCGCTTGCGATGCGGCCGAAGGTGATGCTCTTCGACGAGCCGACCTCCGCACTCGATCCCGAACTCGTCGGCGAAGTCCTGCGCGTCATGCGCGCGCTCGCCGAGGAAGGCCGCACCATGCTGGTCGTCACCCACGAAATGGGCTTTGCCCGCGATGTCTCCAGCCGGGTCGTCTTCCTGCATCAGGGCGTCGTCGAAGAGGACGGCAAGCCGCAGGAGGTCTTCGCCAATTCCCGGTCGGACCGTTTCCGCCAGTTCATCAGCAAATAGTTTCTCAGCCCAAACAAAGAAAAGGGGAGCAAAAACATGACGTTCTTTTCAAGGGTTCTGACCGCGACATCAGCCGTAGCCATCATCGCGACGGTCGGCATCGCGCATGCCGAAGACAAGAAGTGGACGACGGTGACGATCGCCACCGAAGGCGCCTTCAAGCCCTATAACTTCACCAAGCCGGATGGTTCGCTCGATGGTTACGAGATCGAGCTGACCAAATATCTCTGCGACCACATGAAAGTCGAGTGCAAGATCGTCGTTCAGAATTTCGATGGCATGATCCCGGCGCTGAACGCCGGCAAGTTCGACGCCATCATCTCCGGCATGTCGGCGACGGCCAAGCGCGAAGAGGTTATCGCCTTCAGCGATTCCTACGGCTCCACCGGCCAGGCCTTCGCAACCTCGAAGACGGGCGATCTCGCAAACTTGCCTGAAAAGGGCCAAGTCTTCTCGCTCGCCAGCGATGAAGCGGGCGCTGCTGCCGAGATCGAGAAGATCAAGCCGGCGCTGCAGGGCAAGACGATCGGCGTGCAGACGGCCTCAACCGCAGCGACCTTCGTCGACAAATATCTGAAGGGTGTCGTCGATGTCAGAGAATACAAGACGACGGAAGAGCATGATCTCGATCTCAAAGCCGGTCGTGTCGATATCGTCATGGCGTCCATGGCCTATCTGACCACGGCTTCTGAGAAGCCGGGCAATGAGGATATGACGACCACCGGCCCGCGCTTCCAGGGCGGCTTCCTCGGCCGCGGCAGCTCCGTTGGCCTGCGCAAGAGTGACACCGAGTTGAAGGCCATGTTCAACGACGCAATTGCCGCCGCAAAGGCAGATGGCACGATCAAGACGCTGTCGGAAAAGTGGTTCGGCTTCGACGTGACGCCAAAGTGAGTAAATTTACGATTGATACCCGGCGAGTGAAATTCGCCGGGTATCGCCATTCAGCCTGTCATCGGCGCCTGCGCGTGGCGTACCGCCGATCGTCTTGATGGCAGAGACGTCTGAGCAGCCATAACGCTCAACGTTCCGTCGCGGAATATTCAATGGACAGAGCCTTGCAGCGCTCGTAAGCGGCGTCTACATCGCTATTCGTGTGGTCGCGGGTGTCGCCATCGGCAGTCCGACATTTAAAAGAAACAAGACACGATTTCACTGCGCTGGAGAGGCAGCTATGGCCAATCTTCCCGATATGACGAAACATCGCGGCTTTCCATCGGGCATGCCGGGGAGCGGCATTCAGTTCACCATCCGGCGCGCCAATCCCAGGGGCGTGACGCCGATCAAGGCCCTGCCCCGCCGTGCCCGACCCGGCACGGCAGAGCACCGGGTCGATGCAGCCTTTCTGCATGCGCTCTGGCATCATTTCGGGGCAGAGCCCTTCGAGCGCGGCAATCTGGACGCGGCTCGGCTCAACCTGCTCTTTGGACGAGAAGTGGTGGCTGTGGACAAGGATTTCGATCCGATGTCCTATGAGGCGATGCTCGTCATCGACGAAAAGGTAGCACGTCAGAATTTCCCGGAAGCGTTTGAAGACGTCATGGAAGTTTGATGAGAGCGCTGACGATGGGCAATGAGCGTTGGGTCCATGGCCATCATCATCGGAAAACCGAGCACATAGCGATTGCCCATGTTGTTGTCTCAAACAGAGCTGCCAATAAATCCTTTATGGCGCAAAGCTTCGTGGATTTCCAAGAATGAAATCGTAGACCGGTTCAGGCTGTCCCGGCCCGGTCGTCCGCAAAACCGGCGGAACGCTTGCCGCTGCTTCTGCTCTGTCAGCAAGCATCGCTGGCGACATTCCAAGTGCCTGCGAAAAGGTGTCATGCGGGACTTTCGATAGTTGACGAAACAGCCCGGCGGCGCGGCCAGCATGACGCATGGCCGGTGCGCGCTTGCCTTCGCGGATCTTCACGCCGGCAGCAGAGAGCAGGATCAAGCCCTTAAGCAAGGTGCGCAGCGCACTGCGTCTCGCCGCGACCTGCCAGATCCCTTCCCAGGCCTCATGGGCTTCCCAGTAATAGCCGTGGTTGAAAAGGTCAGAGCCCCACGCGAATTCATCGGAATCGAGTGTCGGAAGAATCGGCGCAGGCTCGACCCCGTAACTATGCCCTGCCGGATCCCTTACGGGATGGGGCATTCGGCCGGGCAAATAGGCGTAGCGCGGAAAGCTTCTCTCCGGCAGTCGACGAGGACGTTGCATAGGCTCAACAATCATCATGCCGGTGAGCATGATCGCAAGCGAAGCTGTGTGCAAGCCGACCGACAAATCGCTTCGGCGCCGGCCATTGGATCGGCTTTCCTTATAAGCGCGGAACGACGTCGCCGACGCACGGTAGTCGTCCTACGACAACGCCTCGTCTACGGCGATTTGTGCCATCGCAAGTGCTGCTTCGCGGGTTTTTGCCGCTGCGACGAAGAGGCCTTTGTGGCAGAAGGTTGCTCCTTCGACGCCGCAGACGCGCTCGAGTTCCTGGCCGGTCAATCCCGCCCAGGATGCAGGCAAATCGGCGCGCAGCTCGAAGCCTTCGTCAGCGCGGCGGATACCGGTCAGACACCAGTCGTTTTCGCGGGGGTGAACGACGAAAAGCAGATGATCGGCCTTCGCCCTTACAATTGCCGCACGAAAAGGCATGCCCACCGGCAGTTCGAGGACGCGCGCCTCGCCTGTTTCGTTGATCGCCTTGAGAACGAGGGCTTCGGCGCGCAGCTTGGCATCCTGCGCCGCGATACCGGCCTCGACGAAGCTTCGCGCGATCGAAAGGGCGGCATGGAATGCCCTGTCATCGGCCTCGGGATCCTTGGCATCGAAAACGGGCTTCAGGGTTTCCAGCAGGGCCGGCAGCGTAAGGCCGGCCAGTTCGCCTGCGATGGAAGGATCAAGTGCACCATTGTCGGTCAGATCGACCGGCAAGACGAACTTGGCATCGAACGAAGCATGTACCGGGGAAATATGCGCTTCGGGCACTCCCAGTGCTGCAAGATAATCGGCCCCATAGTGTTTCCAAACCAGGCCGAAGGAACTGTAAGGCCGTCCGTCCTGACGCACGGGCGCGCCACGTTGATGGTGGTCGAAAATACCTGCGGCGGGATCATACTGCCCGCCAACGTCGTAGATGATGCGATCGACGGCCGGTGTGGTCCATTCAACATTTCGGCTGCGAATGATCCTGGCCTCAGGGAACAGCCGGGTCAGGATGACGCTCGAAAGCAGCTCATCGGCGTGGAAGCCGCCGGAATGCGTAACCAGGTATGAAGGGGTCATTGTCAGATGCGTCTCTCGGAACCGGGACTTTGTTGCCCGTCCTGATAGCCTGCGTCGATCGCCAGCTCAACAGCGGGTGCGGGAAGCGACCGCAGAATTCTTTCGATCCGGATAGCTTCGAGACATCCTGGACGTGATGCAGCCACAATACCACGGTAATACCATAAACATCCGAGGACATTGTATCCTCGATGATCAGGCTACGTTGTCCGATTGCCGACGTGTGCTTGCGACCTTCCCATCAGCGATTTGTAGCAGCCGCAGTGGAGTATTGCTTCTGCGCGTGGATCCCATACAGACCAGATCAGAACGACCCTATCTGCTGGCGGAAACCCTGCCTGGCCAATCGCTAACGCCCCCTACCGCAGTCTTCTAAGGCAAGGCATCAGGTGCAAGCTGCGATGGCGGATCGTCGCCGCAGAGCGCTCAAGCAATCATTTTCAGACAATCAGGAGCGAACCCTCGCGGTTCGGATTTATCATGAATAATCACCATTTCGCCCAACCCAATAGAAGTGCTACACCATCGA
The DNA here is from genome assembly GCF_000281145.1 of Rhizobium sp. CF142. Taxonomy (NCBI): domain Bacteria; kingdom Pseudomonadati; phylum Pseudomonadota; class Alphaproteobacteria; order Hyphomicrobiales; family Rhizobiaceae; genus Rhizobium; species Rhizobium sp. CF142. Next base: position 12,781 of record NZ_AJWE01000136.1, read on the forward strand.
GACAGCGCCTGCTGGACCGATACAAGCAGTACCTTCAGTTTGCCGAGCTGAAGTCTTTGGCCGGCGACCGGATCGGCGCAGAAAATGACTACCAGCATGCCGAACATTTCTTCCGCAGCGCTGCCCAACAGAAAGACGCCGACCGACTATGAACGCAACGATGACGGCCGGCCAAGACGCCGGTGCCGAAAAAGCCTGGCTCAAGATTCTCTCGAACTACCGAAAACCCAATACAGGCCGAAGCCTGTATGAATTGGCAGTGACCCTGATCCCGTTTGTCCTTTTTTGGGCGGCAGCGTGGGTTGCGATCCACTTTGGCTATTGGCTCGGCATAATCCTCGTCGTCCCGGCCGCCGGCTTCCTTTTGCGGCTCTTCATGCTGCAACATGATTGCGGGCACGGTTCGTTCTTCGGACGGCGTCAGTGGGATGACTGGACAGGGCGCGTGATCGGCATCCTCACGCTCACACCCTACGACTATTGGCGCCGCGCGCACGCGGAGCACCATGCCTCAGCCGGCAATCTGGATGAGAGGGGCGTCGGTGATATCACCACGCTGACGGTCGAGGAATATCGCGCCCTGACGGGTCGAGGAAAACTCGCCTATCGCCTCTATCGGCATCCATTGGTCATGTTCGGCATTGGCCCTGCCTATCTTTTTCTCTTCAAGCAAAGGCTGCCGTTCGGCATGATGCGCTCTGGGGCATTGCCCTGGATTTCCACGATGGCGACCAACGCCGGCATTGCTGCACTTGCCATTCTCCTCATCTGGGCCGTCGGGATCGTTCCCTTTCTGCTGATCCATTTGCCAACCGTTCTGCTTGCCGGATCGGCCGGTGTCTGGCTTTTCTATGTTCAACACCAATTCGAAGACACCCACTGGTCCAAGCCTCCGGAATGGACATTCCCCTATTCCGCCATGCATGGCGCCTCGCATTATGATCTTCCACGTCCTCTGCGATGGATCACAGCCAATATCGGCATGCACCATGTTCACCATCTGTCGAGCCGAGTGCCGTTTTACCGGTTGCCGGAAGTGCTGCGTGACTATCCGGAGTTGGCTAAACTTGGGCGCATCAACATTCGTGACAGCCTCAGCTGCGTGAAACTCATCCTCTGGGACGAGACGGCACGACGGCTGATTTCGCTGCGTGAGGCAGAGGCGCGCGCCTAACAGCAGCCCGGGGCGCGCAGCAATCGATCAGCTCAGATTCTTCAAATAGAGCGAGAGCAGCTGCGTCTGCGAGGAGATGCCGAGCTTGCGGTAGACGTTGCGGCGGTGAACCTTCACCGTCCCCGTCGAGATGTTAAGCTTGAGACCGATCGATTCTGACGAATGGCCCTGCAGCACCAGCTCGACGATGGCCGTTTCACGGCTCGTCAGGTTGAGGTCGTGCCAGACGGTATCGGCGCGCGGGATGCCCTCGCTTTTGCGGCGGCTCCTGCCTCTTGCGGCAAGCTGCGTATCGAAGCGCGGCGCGAGCCCGGCCCAATACTGTTTCACCATGCTGGCCACGAGCGGCTCGACCTTTTTCAGCGTCACGAATTCGGCGGGCGGGAAAGCGCCGGTCTTTTCGCGCCGCATCAGTGACAACACGACCGTGATATCGCCATCGACAGGTACGAAGAAGCCGATTTCCTCGGCAAGTCCGGTCTGGACGTAATAGGTGCGATAATATTCGCTGGAAAAGAACCGGTCCGGCGCCAACTCGCGCATCCTGAAGGCGCCTTCACGCCTCTCCCGAGCGGTATGATAGAAGGGATCGAGCAGGTAAGGACCGGCCTGATAGAGCGTCACGAAAACGACGTGCTCATCGCGATCGAAGGTGCTGTAGAGATCGATGGGCCGCTCTTTTCCGCGATAGGCGAACACGACGACATAGTCGAAGCGCACGAGTGCGGCCATCATCTGGCGGAACGTATCGCCGAAGCCCGCATCCGTCATGGCTGACTTGCCGACCGTGGCATTGAAAGCGGCAAACAGCGTCTCCAGGTCGATACTCACTAGCCCTTCCCCTTCGCCGTACCGCGCAATTTCACGCAGCCCGGATATACACCTTCCACGAAACGTTGTGCGCCTAAATACCTCTCTCGGGGTATATACCGCGCAGGAAGCTCAGGCTTACTCTTTCTTTAACGACGGTGGCAATAAGGCAGCGACAGACTGCCATTCCAACCAACCGCAGGGAACAGACGTGGCATCCGCTTCGACGAACGATATCGAATTCCGTTCGGTCACCAAGAACTATGGCGCCGTGACCGCTGTAACGGACATCAACCTTACTGTGCCCAAGGGTGCGTTCCTGGCGCTGCTCGGGCCTTCGGGCTGCGGCAAGACGACCTGCCTGCGCATGATCGGCGGTTTCGAACAGCCGAGCGAAGGCACGGTGCTGATCGACGGGCGCGAGATGAACGGCGTTCCGGCCTATCGCCGACCCGTCAACATGGTCTTCCAGCACTATGCGCTGTTTCCGCATTTCAATGTCGAGCAGAACGTCGCCTATGGGCTGAAGCAGATGCGCCCGAGGATCGGGACGGCGGAGATCGACCGCCGTGTCGCAGAGGCGCTCGAAATGGTCCGGCTTGGCGGCTTTGCCAAGCGGCGGATCCATGAAATGTCGGGCGGCCAGCAACAGCGCGTGGCGCTCGCTCGCGCCATCGTCAACCGGCCTTCCGTCCTGCTGCTCGACGAGCCCCTGGCAGCCCTCGACAAGAAGCTGCGCTCGGCGATGCAGATCGAGCTGCAGACCCTGCAGCGGGAACTCGGCATCACTTTCGTCCTCGTCACCCACGACCAGGAAGAGGCGCTTTCGATGGCTGATATCGTCTGCGTGATGAGTGCCGGACGCATCCGTCAACTCGGCAGCCCGCAGGAAGTCTATGACCGCCCGGCCGATCTTTTCGTCGCCGATTTCGTCGGCAAGACCAACCGCATCACCGCTGCGATGGAAGCTGATGGTACGACGCTGCGGCTGGCCGACGGTTCGGCGATCGCCTCCGGCAAGCAGCTGGCGTCAGGCGACGTCATCGCTGCACTCCGTCCCGAGGCGATCCATATGACACGCAGGGTGGCGGCCGGCACGTCGTTCAAGGGTACGGTGACGCACCGCATCTTCCTCGGCTCGTCGGCGGAATATGCCGTCAGCGTACCGGGGCTTGGCGACTTCCTGATTACAGCCGATCGCCGCAGCATGAACGAGAGCGATCTCGTGGAGCCGGGCGAGGAGGTTTTCCTCGGCTTCGACCCTGCCGCCATCCATGTCTTTCCAGCATCGAATGCATAAACCAAAACAAGGGAACAGCATCATGAGCAAGGATTATAAGGACAATCTGCCCATCTCCGCCGAAGGCTTCATGGACGAGTTCATGCGCCTGAAGCGCGGCTCCGTCAGCCGCCGCCACTTCCTCGGCATTACCGGCCTCGGTCTTGCGACCGCCGTACTGTCGCGTTTCCCCGGTGCGTTGTCGACGCCCGCCTACGCAGCAGAAGATCTCGGCACGCAGATGTCGATCGCCACATGGCCGAACTACCATGACCCGGCGACCTTCGAGAATTTCAAGGCGGCAAGCGGCGTTGCCGTCGAAGTCAACGTCTTCGGTTCGAACGAGGAAATGCTCGCCAAGCTGCAGGCCGGCGCCTCCGGCTGGTCGCTCTTCGTGCCGACCAACTACACGATCTCGACCCATCACAAGCTCGGCCTGATCGACGAACTCGACCTTTCGAAGATCCCGAATTTCAGCCAGGCAACCGAAAGCCCCCGCTTCACCAAGGAAGGCCAGATCGACGGCAAGACCTATGCCGTGCCGAAGAACTGGGGCACGACCGGTTTTTCCGTCAACACGTCCAAGATCAAGACCAAGCTTTCCAGCTGGAAGGACTTTTTCGAGATCGCCCAGACCGAAGCCGATGGCCGCGCCATGGTGCATGACTACCAGTTGACGACGATCGGCAGCGCGCTTGTTTCGCTCGGCTATGACTTCAATTCGATCAAGGCTGATGAGCTCGCCAAGGCAGAAGAACTGCTGATCAAGGTCAAGCCGCATCTGTTCGCCATCAATTCCGACTATCAGCCGTCGATGCGTTCGACCGATGCATGGCTGACCATGTGCTGGACCAATGACGGCGCGCAGCTCAACCGCGACATGCCGGAGCTTGCCTATATCCTTGGCACCGACGGCGGCGAAATCTGGACCGACTATTACGCAATCCCTAAGGATGCGCCGAACAAGGCTGCCGGCTACGCGCTGCTCAACTATCTGATGGACCCGCAGAATGCGGTGAAGGAGCACATCGCCAACGGTGCGCCGACCACCGACAGCCGCGTCATTGCGCTGCTGCCGAAGGAGGTCACGTCCAACAAGATCGTCTATCCGGACGAAGCAGCCCTTACGCCACTGGAATTCGGCGCCGCCGTCACGCTCACCGATCCGGGTCGCGCTGAACTAATGGCGCGTTTCAAGTCGGCCTGACACCACCTGTGAATGCCGGTCTCCCGCGGCTTACTGCGGGAGCCGGTTCAGCTCCTTGATCCGGCGGATGAAGACCAAAGCCATGCCCCTGCCCCACGCTACCAAACGGCGCCTGATCACCGTCGCCCTTGTCGGCCCGGCCAGTATCTGGCTGTTCGTCTTCCTGGTGCTGCCCTTCATCGCCGTCATCGTCTTTGCCTTTGGCGAGCGAGCGCCGGAAGGCGGTTATCAGCCAGCCTTCACCTTCGAGCAGTTCGCCAATCTCGGCGCGCGGTCGGCAGCCTTCGTCAATACACTGATCCTGGCGCCGATCGGGGCGGCTGCCTGCCTCATCGTTGCGTACCCGGTCGCCTACTACCTCGCGGTCAAGGCAAGCCCGCAGCGCCGGCTGCTGCTCGTCTCGCTTGTCGTCGTTCCCTTCTGGACCAGCCTGCTGGTGCGCACCTATGCCTGGATGTATCTGCTCGGCGCACGCGGCATTCCGCATCTGCTTGAATTCGTCGGCATCGAAAATGTCAGGCTGATCAATACGCCGGGTGCCGTGCTGCTCGGCATCGTCTACGGCTACCTGCCGCTGATGATCATGCCGATCTATGTCAGCCTCGAAAAGCTGGATCGCCGGCTGCTCGAAGCTTCGGCCGACCTCGGCGCGAAGCCTATCTCGACCTTCTTCGGTATTACCCTGCCCCTATCGCTGCCGGGCGTGATGACCGGCGTTGCGCTGGTGACGATCCTGCTTCTCGGCGAATATCTGATCCCGCAGCTTCTGGGCGGCGGCAAGGTGTTTTTCATCGGCAATGCGCTCGTCGATCTCTTCCTGCAATCACGCAACTGGCCGTTCGGTTCGGCAATTGCTGTCACGCTTGTCGGTGTCGTCGTGATCGTCCTGCTCGTCGCGATGCGCATCGCTTGGCGTGTCGCCGGTACGCGGCAGGTGGATCTTATCTGATGCGCGCGCTCGTCACCTTTGTCTATCTGTTCCTCTACACACCGATCGCGCTCGTCGTGCTGTTCTCCTTCAATGCGGGCCGCAATGCCAGCGAGTTCACCGGCTTCTCGACGCAATGGTATGGCCGGGCTCTGGCCAATACTTTCCTGATGGAGGCGCTGCGCAATAGCCTGATCATCGCCTTTACCAGCGCCGCCCTTGCAGCGATCTTCGGCACCATGGCTGCCATCGGCATGGAGCGGCTCGGGGCACGGACGCGCGCCATCTTCGACGGGCTCTTTGCGGCGGCGATCGTCGTGCCCGGTGTCGTCATCGGCATCGCAACGCTGGTAGCCCTCGTCGAAGTCTTCGGCTTCATCAATCCTGTCATCGCCGCCCTCTGGCCGGGCGAACAGCCGCCGAAGCTCACGCTCGGTTACGGCTCGATCATTGCTGCGCACGGGCTCTTCACCATGGCGCTGGTGACAATGATCGTGAAGGCACGTATTGCGAGCCTCGGTCGAGATATCGTCGAGGCCTCCAGCGATCTCTACGCGACACCGTTCACGACCTTCCGACAGATCGTGCTGCCGCAGATCATGCCGTCGATCCTGGCGGGCTTTCTGCTCGCCTTCACCTTTTCCTTCGACGATTTCATCATCGCCTTCTTCGTGGCGGGCTCGAACACGACGCTACCGATCTATGTCTTCGCCTCCATCCGCCGCGGCGTGACGCCTGAGATCAATGCAGTCGCCACGATGGTGCTGATCGCCTCGCTTGCCCTCATTTTCATCGCGCGCTTCCTGATGCGCGAAAAGACAACGACAAACTGACCGGGGAAATGCCATGATACTGAGAAATCGCGTTGCAATCGTCACGGGCGCAGGCTCGGGCATCGGTCGGGCCGGCGCACAGATCATGGCGCGCGAAGGCGCCCATGTCGTCGTTGCCGATATCAATTTCGCAAATGCCGAAGAGACCGTCGGTCTGATTGCCGAGGCGGGCGGTAGCGCCGAAAGCCTGGTGGTCGATGTCACCGACGATCAGGCGCTTGAAACCGGCATTGCCGCTGTTGCTGCGCGTCACGGCCGGATCGACATTCTCCACAATCACGCGGGCGCGCAGGTGGCCGGCGATCTGGAGCAGGTTGCGATCGAAGGTTTCGACAAGTCCTGGAGCCTGAACGTGCGGGCGCATTTCATGGCCGCGCGCTTCGTCGTGCCCATCATGAAAAAGGCAGGCAAGGGCGTAATCCTCAATACGTCCTCGTCGTCGGGCGTGCTCTACGACCGCGAAATGATCGCCTACACGACGACCAAACATGCTGTCATCGCCATGACCAGGCAAATGGCGGGCGACTATGCGAAGTTCAGCATTCGCGTGAACGCACTCTGCCCCGGATGGGTCGACACGCCATTCAACGAACCGTTCATCGCGCAGATGGGCGGGCGCAGCGCCATTGAAGGCTACATCGCCGAGAAGGTGCCGCTGGGCCGCTGGGCGGATGTTTCGGAGATTGCCGAACCGATCCTGTTTCTCGTTTCGGACCGCTCCTCTTACATGACAGGGCAGATCCTCGTCGTCGATGGCGGCGAGACCGTCGTTTAGCCTGACTGGAAGGTCAGTTGCACCTTGCAGGCCAGCGAACGGTCGCCGGCAATTTCAAAGGCTGAAACGGCATCCTCGAGGGGCATTCTGTGGCTGATGATCGGCCGCACATCGATCTTCCGGCGGGAAATCAGGTCGACGGCGGTTGCGAACTCCTCGTGGAAACGCTGCGTTCCATGGATGTGCAGTTCCTTGCCGACAACGGCGTTGAGAGGCACCGGAACGTCGCCGGTGACGCCGACCTGGACGATGGTGCCGCGCGGCCGGACCGCCGCAATCGCGCTATGGATGGCCGGGGCGGCAGCAGAACATTCGAACACGAGATCGAAATAGCCTTTTCCTGCCTGGAATTCTGCAAATGTCTCTGCATCCCGCGCCACGTTGATCGTGCAGCTGGCGCCCATGGCTTTCGCCCGTGCGAGCGCCGCGTCGGCAAGATCCGTGACGACGATTTCGGCGGCCTCATAGTGCCTTACAACCGCAACCATCAGCGAGCCGATCGGTCCGGCACCCGTCACCAGGACTTTCTTCCCGGCAATGCCGGGTGCGCGCGATGCGGCATGCAGGCAGACGGACAGCGGTTCGCTGCAGGCCGCTTCCGCAGGCGTTGTCGAGGCTCCAACCTCAACGCATTGTTTGGCCGGCACCACCAACCATTCCCGGAACATGCCCTGCTCATGCGGCAGGCGCATCGCACTGCCCATGAAGCGCATTTCCAGGCAGTGGATCGGCAAGCCGATGCTGCAATAATCGCAGGCACCGCACGGCTGGCTCGGGTTGACGGCGACCAGCGTGCCAGTCTTCAGGGTGACGCCCTCACCTGCCTGCTCCACGGTTCCAGCGGCCTCGTGACCGGGTATCATCGGCTCGCGAACCCGGACCGGTCCGAAACCGCCATCCTGGTAATAATGGAGGTCGGAGCCGCAGATGCCTGCGGCTGCCATCTTCAAAAGCACCTCACCGGGGCCGGGGGCTGCGACTGAATCAGTCTCGATCCGCAGATCGCCCTTCGCATAAAGCCGTGCCAGACGGGTCTGCATCGCACTCTCCTACTTCAGAAGCCCGAGCTGCTGTGGCAGCCACAGGGATACGGAGGGAACGAAGGTGATCAGGATCAGGGCGATGAAGAGCGGCGCAAGCCAGGGCAGGATCGCCATCGTCGTTCGCTCGACGGATAGTTTTGCCACCCGCGACAGCACGAAAAGCACCATGCCGAGCGGCGGATGCAGTAGCCCGATCATCAGGTTCAGGGTCATGATAAGGCCAAACTGCACCGGATCGATGCCGAATTTCGCTACGATGGGCAGAAGGATCGGCACGAGGATGGTAATCGCCGCGATTGTATCCAGAAAGCAGCCAACGAAGAGCATCAGCAGGTTCACAAGGATCAGGAACACCCACTTGTTGTCGGTGATCGACAGGATCGCGTCGGACAGAAGCTGCGCAGCCTGGCTAACCGTCAGCAGCCATGCGAAAACCGAAGCGGCAGTGACGATGAAGAGAACGGAAGCCGTCGTCTCGATCGTGTCGAAGCTCGCCTTGGCGAGTGTCGAGAACGTCATCGTGCGGTAGCGCACGAGGCCGAGGAATAGCGACCAGAGGACAGCGGCGACAGCTGCTTCCGTCGGCGTGAACCAACCCATGGTCATGCCGCCGATCAGGATGACCGGCGTCATCAGCGCCATGACCGCGGAAAAACGGAAATACCAGTCAAGCGCCAGAAGCACGACAAGCGCGATGCCCGCTGCGGCATTCATCGACACACCTGATCGCATCATCACGTAGATCGACAGCGGCACCAGCAGGACAACGACGATCTCCAAACCTGCGGAAAGGAGTTGCTTGACGTCGAAGGGCGCATCGGAACCCCAGCGCTTTACGTAGGCGAAGGCTGCGACTGTGATCATCATCAGCAGCGTCATGACGATGCCCGGCAGGATGCCCGCCATAAAAAGAGCGCCGATCGAGACATTGGCCATCATGCCGTAGATCACGAAGGGCAAGGACGGCGGGAAGATCGGACCGAGCGTGGCAGACGCCGCCGTCACCCCGACCGCGGCCTCGACCGGATAGCCGTGATCCTTCATCGCCTTGATCTCGATCGTGCCGATGCCGGCCGCATCGGCAAGCGCAGTGCCCGACATGCCCGAGAAGATAACGGAACCAATGATGTTGACCTGGGCGAGACCACCCTTCATCCAGCCGACGAGCGCGACGGCGAAGGAATAGATGCGGCCGGTGACACCAGCCGAATTCATTAGGTTGCCGGCAAGGATGAAGAAGGGAACAGCGAGAAGCGGGAAGCTTTCGACACCCGCGATCATGCGCTGGGCGACGATGATATCGGGCGCAACGCCATAGAGAACAATGTAGAGAACGGAGGCGACGGCCATCGATATCGCGACAGGCACGCCGATCAGCATCAGCAGCAGAAACGAGCCAAGCAAGAGCAGCATCGGGTCATCCTTCGACAGCGTGGAATTCTTCGGGGCGTTCCAGGACGGAATAGCCGCGGCGCATATTGGCGATGAAGACGATCACCGCGCGGACCAGCATCAGCACGAAGGCTGCAAGCACGCTGTAGAAGACGATGTTGCGCGGCAGGTCGACGGTGACCATCTGCTCGTCGGCGACGATCTGCACGTAGCGCCACATCAGATAGCAGCCATAGGCGAAGAAGCCGATGCGGACGATGTCCACGAAAGTTGCGAGAACGCGCGCAAGGCCTGCCGGCATGTAATGATAGAAGACGTCCACCTGGATATGGCGCGACGTGCGCACACACATGACGGCGCCGAGAAAGACGACGCCGATCAGGCAGTTGACGGCAATCTCTTCGGTCCACGCATAGCTGTTGTTCAGTACATAGCGGGTGAAGAACTGCAGGAAGACGCAACCGGCCATCAGCCAGAAGACGATCAGCGTGATCCAGTCTTCGATGGCGTAGTCCGAGATATTGGCGGTGGGCGCATGCCCTTCGAATTCGTGGCCGATTTCTTCGGCAATGACTTGCGTATGGACTTCTTGTGACATGATCGGCCTTGTTCCTGACGGAAAGGAAGGGCGCGCGGCGCTCAGGCGGCGCGCCCGCGGGCTGTTACTGGATCGCGCGGATCGCCTCCCAATCGGCCTTGTCGTAGCCGAAGTCCTCGAACTTGACCTTTTCCGCGACCGTCTTCTCGAAATCGGCCTTATCGACCTCAGTGACGCTCAAGCCCTTCTCCTTGAAGGTGGCGATCAAGCTGTTTTCCTTGCCTTCAATAGTCTTGGTCGTGCGCTCGGCAGCTTCCTGCATGACGTCGCCGAAGATCTTCTTGTCTTCGTCGGAGAGGTTCGCCCAGAGCGTCTTCGAGATCACCGTATTCAGGTGATCGACGATGTGGCCGGTCAGGATGATGTTCTTCTGGACCTCGTAGAACTTTTTGGCCTCGATCGTCGTCAGCGGGTTTTCCTGGGCCTCGACCGTGCCGTTCTGCAAGGCGAGATAGACCTCGGCAAAGGCGATTGGCGTGGTGTTGGCGCCGCAGGCGCGCGGCATGGCGAGGTAGGCCGGAACATCAGGCACGCGGATCTTCAGGCCCTGCATGTCGGCGCATTTGGCGATCGACTTGTTGGCCGTCGTATGGCGCGTCCCGTAATAGCTGACGGCTGCGATATGGTTGCCGGTCTTGTCCTCATAACCCTTGGCCAGGCGCTTGAAGACGTCGCTCTTGGTGTAGGCGATCAGGTGTTCCGGGCTGCGGAAGATATAGGGGAAATAGGTCACACCGATCGGCTTATAGTCGCGGGCGGCAAAGCTCGATCCGGAAATGATGATGTCGACCGTTCCGAGCTTGAGACCCTGGTTGATATCGGCTTCCTTGCCGAGCTGCGAAGCCGGATAGACCTCGATCTTGTAGCGGCCGTTGGTACGCTTGTTGATCTCTTCAGCGGCCCAGAGGGAATCCGTGTGGAAAGGTTCCGATGTCTCGTAGACATGGGCCCATTTCAGCACCGTCTGGGCATGTGCGATCGCCGTCGTCGCCATGATTGCGGCGGCAGTGCAGAGTATCGTCGTCAGTTTCAACTTCATCGCTCTCTCCTCCTGAGATCTCGTTAAGTGGCTGCTTTTCCCTTGTTTGGCCCGGCCGTGTGGCCGCGCCCCTGCTCGCCCGAAAACTCCTCCCCGAAGCTTTCGGAAAATCTCTTCTGTGAATTCGTCAGATGCGTGCGCATGGCGGCCTTTGCCCCTGCCGTATCGCCGGCAGCGATCGCGTCACGGATAGCCCGATGCTCTTCGAGCGCTGTACGCCACGACACCGGTCCTTCGAAATGGCTGGCGAGCTTTTCGAAATACGGCGTCATGCGCATGTCGAACATCTCGCCGGTGACGCGGATCAAGGTCGCATTGCCAACGATTGCGGCGATGCCGGTATGAAAGGCGCGGTCAGCAACAAGCACGGCGCGCGCATCCTCCACCACGCCGCTCATTGCTCTCAGCGCCTCATCGAGGACGGCAATGTCCTCAGGGCGGGCGCTTTTTGCGGCCTCCTCTGATATCGCGCATTCGATGATGGCGCGGGCCTGCAGCAGCTCGAAAGGACCTTCGACCGGTTCGCGCTCGCTGCCGGTCGCTTCGGCCACATGTTTGCGCGTGACATAGATGCCGGAGCCCATGCGGATATTGATGTATCCCTCGACCTCCAGCACGATCAGCGCTTCGCGCAGCGTGGGGCGCGAAACCGAAAGCTGCTCCGCAAGCTCGCGCTCGGCAGGCAACCTCTGGCCGACGGCGAGTTCGCCTCGGATAATCATCATACGAATCTGGTCCGCCACCTGCCTGTAGAGGCGGCGTGATTCAACTGCCGAAAACATTATGGCCTCCCCGGCACGCTTCTCCTCAAGCGCACAACTGGTCAACTGGCCTGACCAATTAATCCGAACCTATCATCGGAGAAGTTGTGCGTCAATCCGACGCATGCATTCAGACCGGGCTGGCCAGTTGATAAGTGGACGCAAGGGTTCTCAAGGCCTCGACCGTCGCCGGATCCAGCGTCACGCCATGTTTTTCCCGCTCGGCGGCGACAGCCCATTCCCGGTCGCCAGGCGCCATTACCCTGAAGCCTTCGCGTGGCGGAGACGCCCTCAAGGTTTCGACGTAGCGTTTCATGGCAGCGTCGAAGATTTCGATATCGAGAAAGGCTGCAGGGTTCAGCGCCATGACGAAAGCACCGAGACCGCGTGGTGTCGAAAAATCCGGCCCGGGCATCGGAGCAATATCGAAACTCAGCTTCATACCTGTGAGCGCGGCGCTCAGAATCTCGGGAATGCCGGCAAGCCCTGCACCCTTGAAACCGAATTCGCCGCCGAGCGGCGCCAGCATGTCGGCCACATCGGGATCGCTCGTGTCGTAACCCCGCTCATCGGAGGCAACCCCTTCGGGCAGTTGGCGGCCGAGGCTACGATAGAGCAGCACGCGGTTATAGGGCACGGCACTCGTCGCCATGTCGAAGAGCCACGGGTTATCTCCCGTGACCGGCACAGCGCAGGCGATCGGATTGGTGCCATGAAAGCGCATGGCGCCGTCGTGCAGACGCACGAAGCTATCGGAATTGCAGAAAGCAAAGCCGATGAAGCCGCGTTGGGCGGCATCGAACGCATAGGCACCTGCCGGTCCGAAATGCGAGGAATTGCGGATCGCAACCGCACCGATTCCGAATTCCCCGGCAAGACGCGTCGCATGCTCCATCGCCGTATAGGTCGCAAGCGCACCATGGCCATTATCCGCATCGAGCGAAGCGACGGCGCCGAAAGTGTTTACCAGCGCGAGATGCGGGCGCGGATTGAGGCGTCCTTCGGTCAACCCTTTCACATAATGAGGAAGCAAGCGCACACCGTGGCTGTCGATGCCATAGCGCGTACCATGCAGCATCCCCCGCGTCGCTGCATCCGCAGTCGGTTGGTCGGCACCGGCCGCGATAAAGACCTTTCGGCAGAAATCCTCGATCGTTGCCAGGGACGCCAGGGCGCCAGCGGGGTTTTGGCTGTCAGTCGTCATGGGCCTCAATCCGTTCGGGTGGATCGTCTGCAAACTCTAGCGCGCAGGCGAGAAGATTCGATAGCCGCACCGCGCCTGAACCTGCATTTCTTTCAAACCCCTGTCCGACTTGTGCAAACGTCACGGCTTGCCGAGCGACAAGCGGAACTGCCGGGGTGTCGTGCCGGTTCGCTGCTTGAAGATGTCGTAAAACCGGCTGCTGGAGCCGAAGCCGCAGTCGAGGGCAATCTCCAGGATCGAGTCCTCGGTCTCGGCCAGCCGCTGCATTGCTCTCGCGAGACGATAACGTGTCAGATATTCCATTACGGAAATGCCGAGCACATCGCGAAACGCCCGGTTGGCGGTGGTTGGATGGACGTTGGCGCGCTTTCCAATATCCGCCAGGCCGAGCGGTTCGGAAAAATGCCGGTTGATCAGGTCGGTCAGCACCTCGGAATGGCGGATGGCGGGGCTTACCGGCGTCGCAGCGGCTGCGACGGACGAGCCTCGATCATCGGCGTGATCTAGGATGAGCCGGCGCACCCTGAGCTTGGCCTCATCCGCGATCAGCTGGCGCCGGACGGGGTCGCCCGTGCCCCATTCCTCGACCCAGGCAGAGACGGTGAGCAGCGTCGTCTCGCGGCGGCGGGGCTCGACCACGAAGGCACCCTGCATGATTGCCTGTCTCGCCTTCTTGTCGATGGAGAGCGCGAGAAAGTCGACGAGCGGAAGGTAGACGCAGATGAGCGGCACCTCCGGCGTCACCAGGATTGTCTGGTGGGGAATGGCCGCCCAGAAGAGGACAAGGCGCCCGGCCTCGACCCGTTCCTGCCGACCATTGAAGAGATAGGTCATGGCACCATCGAGAAGCAGGTTGATCTCGACATGGTCGTGCCAATGCGCAGCGCTCATGGCATCTGCCGTGTGGCGCTCGATCAGGAAGCTCCGCGGCGACCCCGCCCACTCGCCGCCCTCTTTGAAATGATCGTCTTTCATGCGTCCAACGCTTCAATCCAGGAATAATCCCTTCAATAGCAGGAAGAAATTCTGATTTGGAAGAGGCACGACTGTGGCGATCTTAATTCGCGGGAGACCGAAATGCCGAAGATTTGCCTCGTGGGTGCGGGCAGCACCGTTTTTGCACAGAACATTCTGGGGGACGTGCTCTCCACGCCCTCGGGCAGCGACTATGTAGTCAGCCTGTTCGATATCGATCCCGAGCGGCTGAAGACATCGGAGATCGTAGCACGGCGCATTTGCGAGGCGCTCAATCTGCAGAGGGTAAGGGTAGAGGCAACCCTCGATCGTCGCGAGGCGCTGCGCGGATCGGATTTCGTCATCCTGATGATGCAGGTCGGCGGCTACAAGCCTGCGACTGTCACGGATTTCGACGTACCGAAGCGATACGGCCTGCGGCAGACCATTGCCGATACGCTCGGCATCGGCGGGATCTTCCGCGGACTTCGCACCATTCCGGTGCTGGAAGCGATCTGCCGCGATATGGAGGAGGTCTGCCCGGATGCACTGCTGATGCAATATGTGAACCCGATGGCGATCAATTGCTGGGCCATCAAGGAGGTGGCGCCCAGTATCCGCACGGTCGGCCTTTGCCATAGCGTGCAGCATACGGCCGCCCATCTCGCCTCCTGCCTCGACGAGGACATTGCCGACATCAACTACATCTCGGCTGGCATCAACCACGTCGCCTTCTTCCTGAAATACGAGAAGCTGCATGCCGATGGCAGACGCGAGGATCTCTATCCCCGCCTCAAGGCTCTCGCCGGCGAGGGACGTGTGCCATCCGACGACCGGGTGCGCTTCGATGTGCTGAAGCGGCTCGGCCATTTCGTGACGGAATCCAGCGAGCATTTCTCCGAATATACGTCCTGGTACATCAAGGACCGCCGTCCGGAGCTCATCGACAAGCTCAACATCCCGCTTGACGAGTATATCAGCCGCTGCGAGCGGCAGATTTCAGAATGGCATGCGTTGCGCCGGGATCTCGAAGGCGACAAGCCGATCGAAGTCTGCCGCAGCAATGAATATGCCGCGGGCATCATTCACGCCGCCGTCACCGGCAATCCGGCGCTGATCTATGGCAATGTTCCCAATAACGGCCTGATCGAGAACCTTCCGGCCGAATGTATCGTGGAAGTGCCCTGCCATGTGGACAGGAACGGCATCCAGCCAACCCGCATCGGCAGGATCCCCTCGCAGCTCGCCGCTGTGATGAAGCTCAGTATCTCGGTCCAGGAACTGACCGTTGAAGCAGCATTGACGGGAAAACGCGACCGCATCTATCAGGCAGCCTTGCTCGATCCGCATACATCGGCAGAGCTGTCGCCGGACGAGATCTGGGGCCTGGTCGACGACCTGATCGAGGCACACGGCGACCTCCTGCCCAGATATAGCTGAGATCGGCCACAGGGCTATTCGCTCACCAAACAAAAGCCAAGAGGCACGTCGTCATCAGAGACGGCGTGCCTTTCTTTTTGATCCTGCACCACCTGATGGGCCAACATGAAAATGATCATAAACGATCATAATCTTGATTGACATTGATCATATCGAGTGGGAACCTTGATGCAAGAAGCACAATTGCAGCAGGGGACAATCTGTGAACCAGACTGGCGGCGTGAAGACTGATCGGCTCGATGCCATCCGCAGCCATCTCTACGCGAATGGCTTTTCCACCATTCAGGACCTGGCCGACGCTGTCGGCGCCTCCTTGGCAACCGTGCGGCGCGACCTGCAAATTCTCGAACAGGATGGCGCGATCGACCGTGTGCATGGTGGCGCACGCATCGCCGAAGGTTCCTCGGTTGAAATGGCTTTCCAGGAACGGGAAAAGCGCCAGCTTTCGGCCAAGCGCGCAATCGCCAATGCGGCCTATGAGCTGCTGCTGCCCCGCACGGCGATCTTCCTCGACGCCGGCACGACGGTTCTTCAGCTTGCGCGCCTAATCCGCATCAATCCGATGCCGCTGCGCATCTTCACCAACGGCCTGATCGTCGCTCAGGAATTTCTCAACATTCCGAACCTCGAGGTCGTGCTTCTCGGTGGCCAGCTGCGCAGCGAAAACGCCTCGCTTGTCGGCCCGCAAGCCGAGGCGATGCTGGAAACGATCTGGTTCGATCAGCTGTTTCTCGGAGCAAGCGCCATCAGCCCAGACGGCGCGATCTACAGCGTGGACAGTGCCGAAGCTAGCCTGAACCGGCGCATGCTTACCCGCTCTGCCAACGGCTATGTGCTCGCCGATTCCTCGAAATTCGGGACGATGGCAACCTACAAGGTCGCGCCCTTGAACGCCGCAAAGCTCATCACCGACAAGGGCCTGACACCCCAATGGCGCGCCGAACTCACCAACTTCGGTATTGAAGCGACCTACGCAGAGCTCGGAGCAAAAGAATGAGCAACGAGCTGATCCTCGGCATCGATGGCGGCGGCAGCAAGGTGCTCGTCACACTGGCCGACAGAGACGGCCAGATTCTCCGCACTGCGCTCGGCGGCGGCGTCAATCCGATGGACAATCCGGACTGGCGACAGGAGCTGGAGCGGCATATCGAACCGTTCCGCAATGAGCCGGGACTGGCCGCCGTCGGCGCTGCCCTGCCTGCCTATGGTGAAGTAGCACATCTCTCCGCGCTCCAGAAGCAATGCATTGATGACGCCTTTCCGGATATCCGCGGGATCGTGCTGAATGACGTCGACGCCGCCCATCTCGGCGCCTTTGCCGGGCGCCCCGGCATCCTCGTTCTGTCGGGTACCGGCTCCATGGCCTGGGCGCGCAATGTCGCGGGTGCCTCCGCACGCGCTGGCGGCTGGGGCGATGTGATCGGCGACGAGGGCAGCAGCTATTGGATCGGCCGCGAAACCCTGCATCTCATCAGCCAGAGCCTTGATGGACGTGCCAAACCGACCGTGCTGGCAAAGGCCATTTATGACCACCTCGATCTCGATATCACCGATCCGATCAACGCGCTCGAAGGTTGGATCAGCGGGCTCACGCGTCCGCGCGCAGGTATTGCAGCGCTCTCCGTCCTTGTCGACCAAACAGCGAGCCAGGGTGACGAAACCGCAATCGACCTGATCGAGAAGGCAGCCGAGGAGCTTGCCAAACACCATTGGGCGATATCAGGCCATTGTGAACCCGGCACCGACTGGACCTATGCGGGCGGCACCTTCTCCAGCCGTCTGCTGCTCGAGGCCGTCGAACGGCGGATCGGCCGGCGGGCGGTTTCACCCGTACTTCCCCCCATTGGCGGCGCGCTTCTGGCCGCCGCCCAACTTCTCGACTGGCCGCTCGACGAGCGCTGGTTCGGGCAAATCGCGGTCGCGGCCGAAACCGTGATCGCGCGATCAAGACAATGACTGTCAACGATAACGAAGGATGGGAACATGCGTAAATTCATATTGCCTTTGCTTGCCTCCGCCGCCCTTGCGATCGCCCTGCCTGCCCTGGCGGACGATGCCAAGCCGCTTGCCGGCCAGTCTATCACGGTGCTGATGCCATCGCCGCAGGGCGCCACGGTTGCGGCCGATTTTGAAGCCGAGACCGGCATTCATGTCGATCTCCAGACCCTCTCCTGGGACGATATCCGGCCGAAGCTGGTAACGGCGCTCGTCGCCGGCACGGCACCAGCCGATGTCACCGAATTCGACTGGTCATGGACGGGTCAGTTCAGCGCCGCCGGCTGGTACATGCCGCTGAACGACGTGATCGACAAGGATAGTGTCGATGATATTGGCGTCACCAAGATCTTCACCGTCGACGGTCAGTTGCTCGGCGTACCCTACACGAACGACTTCCGCGTCATGCTCGTCAACAAGAAGCATTTCACGGATGCCGGCATTACCGAAATGCCGAAGACGCTCGACGCGCTAGTCGAGGCAGCAAAGAAGATCAAGGAGAAGGGCATCTCCACCTATCCGATCGGCCTGCCGCTCTCGGCGACCGAAGGCGCCTCCACCAGCTGGTATCTGCTGACCAAGGCGTTCGGCGGCGAACTCTTCGACAAGGATTTCAAGCCGCTTTTCCTTACCGCCGATTCAGCCGGCTACAAGGCGCTCGCCTTCGAACTGAAGCTCTTGAAGGACGGTCTGGTCGATCCGGCCTCGACAGGCCTCAAGGACAGCCAGATCAACGAGAGCATGTTCGCCCAGGGGCTGACCAGCATCATGATCTCGGGTGAACCAGGTCGCCTGGGCCAGATGAACGATCCGAAGCAGTCCAAGGTCGCCGGCCAGGTGGAAGCGATCCTCGTGCCGACCGAAAGCGGTCAGACCCGCAGCTTCGGCCTTCCGGAAGCGCTCGCCATTCCAAATGTCTCGCAGAACAAGGAAGCGGCGGTCGCCTTCGTCAAATGGTTCACCAGCAAGGAGTTCCAGAAGAAGAATGCGGCAAACGGCTTCCTGCCGACACGGACTTCGGCGCTCGCCGAACTCAATACGGAAGGCAAGCTGACGAGCGGCGACGCACTTGTCGCACAGTCCAAGACCGTCGAGCCTTTGTTCCAGCAGGGAACGCCGCCGTGGTATCCGCAGTTTTCGAGCGCGGTGAACACGGCGATCAACAGCGCGGCAAAGGACCAGGTCACCGTCGATCAGGCCATGCAGAGCATCGCCGATGCAGCCAAGCAGGCGATGGCGCAATGACAACAGCCACCGCTGAAGGTGTCGCAGCCAAGCGTAGTGTCGGCCTCAACGCCGACACCATGCTCGGACTGCTGCTGGTGCTGCCGATCCTGGTGACGATGGCAGCTCTGGTCTTCTATCCGATGGGACGGACGGTCTGGGACTCGCTGCACCGGGTCAATCCGATGCAGGCCGGAACGCCCTTTGTCGGACTGGAAAATTACACACGCATGCTGTCGGACGGACAGCTGGCGACGACCTGGACGAATACCCTCATCTACGTCGTTCTCGCCGTCGCTGCCGAAACCATCTTCGGCGTGCTTGCCGCAGCGCTCATCAACCAGATGAAGGTCGGGCGCCAGTGGGTGCTTGCGGCTGTCATCCTGCCCTGGGCGCTCCCCGGCGTCGTCAACTCCGTCATCTGGCTATGGATCTATCAGCCCGGCGCCGGCCTGTTAAACGGCATCCTCGTCGCACTTGGCCTGCCTTTCGAAAACCATGTCTGGTTCAACGACCGGACGAGCGCGATCATCGCGGTCACCGTCGTGCATGTCTGGCGCATGATGCCGCTGACCATCGTCATCGTGCTTGCGGCCATGCAGAGCATCCCGGCACATCTCTATGAGGCTGCCCGCATCGACGGCGCGACGCGCGTGCAGATGTTCAGCCTGGTCACGCTCCCGCTCGTGCGCAGCGCAATCGCCGTTGCCATGACGAACGCGACGGTCAATGCCTTCAACCTTTTCGACGAGGCCTGGGTGCTGGCTGGATCAAGCCTCGAAACGCGGCCGATCCTCGTGCAGATCTATCTCGAGACGTTCCAGAACCTTCGCTTCTCCTACGGGATGGCTCTGTCGGTGGTCATCACGCTGGTGTCGCTGCTCGTCTCGCTCGTCTACGTCCTGCGCGTCTATCGCAACACACGGTTCGACTGATGAAACCAACCATTCTCTATCGCCTGATGATTTGGGTCGGTCTTGCGGTGCTGCTGATCTGGTCGCTTGGCCCGATCTACTGGACGATCGCAAGTTCCGTGACACCAACGGAAGACTTTTCCACGCGGCCGATCCATTTCTTCCCGCAGCATTTCACGCTCGACCATTATTCGCGCCTGCTCGGCATCAACATTGCGCGAATCGGCGGGGTGGAGGTGTGGAAGCAGTTCCGTGCAGCGCTGCTCAACAGCGTGATCACGTCTGCAGCTGCCACGGCTCTCTGCGTCGCGATCTCGGCGCTTGGCGCCTATGCATTCACCCGGATGCGCTTTCCCGGGCGTCAGCTTCTGTTTGGCGCTGTCGTCGCGACGTTGGCCATCCCTGCTTATGCGGTACTGATCCCGCTCTATCAGATCATGATCAGGATGCATCTGGTCGATACCTATACCGGCGTCTCGCTGATCTATGTCTCGGCCTATCTGCCGCTCTCCCTCTGGCTGTTGCGCAGCGTCTTCGAGCAGCTTCCGATCGCGCTCGAAGAGGCGGCACAGCTTGATGGCGCGGGTCGCCTCTTCATCTTCTTCCACATCGTGCTGCCACTCGCCGGACCCGGCCTGACGGCGGCCGCTATCCTCACCTTCCTGGGGGCGTGGGGTCAGTACCTCGTTCCCCTCATCTTCTCACCGCAGGCGACGAAACCCCTGACGGTTCTCATTCCTGAATTCGTCACCAAGAACTTCATCGACTACGGGCTGATCACGGCAAGCGGATCGATTGCGATCGTCATCCCTGCCCTGGTCGTCATCTTCCTCAACCGGTACCTCGTCAGCGGTCTGCTGGCTGGTTCGGTCAAATAATCGGAGACATCATGAACACGACCGAAAAGGTAATCTTCGAACAGTTTCCCTATTGGGAAAAAGCCATCGGCTCGAATACGGCAAGCGACAAGGCGGACGACCTCCTCGTCTTCGTCGGCTGTGGCACCTCCTTCAACCTCGCTCTGTCTCTGGCCGCTTATGCCAACAGCCTCAAGCGCAAGGCGATCGCCGTTCCGGGAGCGGAATGGCTGAACCGTCCTTCTTACTTCTGGCCGGAATGGCAGAAGACCCATGTGGTCGCGCTCTCGCGTAGCGGCGAAACGACGGAAACGGTTGCCGCGGCAAAGGCAAGCCGCGCTGCCGGCGCCTTCGTGACCGCTGTGACCGTCGAGCCCAAAAGCACACTCGCCAAGAACTGTGACCAGCTGATCTGCTCTCCGACCCATCCCGAGGAAGGCATCGTCATGACGGTCTCGGCAAGCCTCATGGTGTTGCTCAGCCTGCAGCTGATCGGTCAGACCGTGCCTGCCTCGGCCGTCGCATCGGCACGTCAGCTCGCGAATACGCTCGACACCGCCCTGCCCGACATCATCGAGGATCGCTCTCACTTCGTTTTTCTCGGCGGCGGCCCCCTTTTCGGCATAGCGCTCGAAGGGGCGCTCAAGTTGATGGAAATGAGCCAGCTAATGACTCAGGCTTTCCATCCGCTCGAATACCGCCACGGGCCGATCAGCCTCGTCGACGAGAAGACGGCTGCCATAATGCTCTACAGCACGGACCAGAGACAAGCCGAGGCCAAGCTCGTCGGCGAGTTGCGCGAGAAAGGCGCCGTGGTCATCGGGTTCGGCGGCCCCGGCGATCTGGAGCTTCCTGTTGATGTCGAGCTGTCGCTTGCCGGTCTCGTCGTCCTGCCGGCGCTGCAGATCCTTGGCGAACGCGCAGCGCAAGCAAGACAGATTGATACCGTCTCGCCGCGTCATCTCACCAAGGTCGTCACACTCGTATGAGCGCCGTGATCGATCAAAACCGCCAGACCGCCCTGGCGAAACTGTTCGGCGAAAGAGGCCTGCCCCTGCCGCGCGGCATCACATCGGTATGCTCGGCTCATCCGCTGGTCATCGAGGCGACATTGCGACATGCGGCCCGGCGGGGTGATGTCGTCCTGATCGAAGCGACCTGCAACCAGGTCAATCAGGAAGGCGGTTATACGGGTATGAAGCCGGTGGACTTCCGGGCCTTCATCGAGCGTATCGCGACAGAGGTCGTCTTTCCGGCAAACCGCATCATTCTCGGCGGCGACCATCTCGGCCCGAACCCATGGCGAAAGCTTCCTGCCGAGGATGCGATGGCGCGTGCTGAGGCTATGGTGACGGCTTACGTCGAGGCCGGCTTCGAAAAACTGCATCTCGACACGTCGATGGGCTGCGCTGGCGAGCCCGTGGCGCTTGCCGACGAACTGACCGCCGCAAGAGCGGCACGTCTGGCGAAAGCTGCCGAAGAGGCTGCCCGTCGCAGCGGTCGACGTCTGCCGGTCTATGTCATTGGCACCGAGGTGCCGCCGCCCGGCGGTGCAACCCATGCACTGGACGAGTTGGAGATTACGCGGCGGGAAGCAGTTCTGAGGACGCTTGATGTTCACCGTCGGGCATTTGCCGAAGCCGGCGTCATTCCAGCTTTGGAGCGCGTTATCGCCATTGTCGTCCAGCCGGGAGTCGAGTTCGGCAACGCCAATGTCGCGCTCTACAAGCCCGACCGCGCGCAAAAGCTCATCTCGGCGCTTGATGGGATGAAGGGACTGCTTTTCGAAGCCCATTCCACCGACTATCAGCCGGCAGCCGCACTCTCGGCTCTGGTCGACGGCGGGTTTGCGATCCTGAAAGTCGGCCCCGGCCTGACCTTCGCACTGCGGGAGGCGCTCTACGGCCTCGATGCGATCGCCGGTATTCTTGGCGATGGTAGGCCAGGCAGCGGGCTGGCGGCGGCGATGGAAGAGATCATGCTCGCCGAGCCCAGCCACTGGGCTGGCCACTATGGTGGTACGGCTGATGAGCAGCGGTTGCAGCGGCATTTCAGCTATAGCGACCGCATCCGGTACTACTGGCCCGACACACGTGCGGCAGCAGCAGTCGACGAACTGCTCGCCCGGTTGCCCGACGAGATTCCGGAAACGCTGATCAGCCAGCATCTCGCCCGCCTCTACCCTGATGTGGTCGAAAAGCGTGTCGCTCCGAAAGCCCGCGATCTCTGCCTTGCCGCTGTTGATGCGGCGCTCGTTCCCTACGCCACCGCGACAGCGCCTCGATAAGCGAGGCGCTGCATATCGCTCTGCCCGAGCGAGCGCAGATCCGAAATCAGATTTTCAGCCGGAGACAGTTATGGCGTCCGTAAACGTGGCAAATGTCCGCAAGAACTATGGTCACTTCGAAGTATTGCACGGGGTCGACATCGATATCCGCGACGGAGAATTCGTCATCCTCGTCGGCCCTTCCGGCTGCGGCAAGTCGACCTTGCTGCGCATGATCGCAGGGCTTGAGGAAATCTCCGGTGGCAACGTCTCGATCGGCAGCAAGGTCGTCAACACTGTCGCTCCAAAGGAGCGCGACATTGCCATGGTCTTTCAATCATATGCACTATATCCGCATATGACGGTCGAAGCGAATATGGGATTTTCGCTGCGACTGGCGAAAGCGCCGAAGGAGCAGATCAAGGCGCGCGTCCGCGATGCGGCGCAGATTCTCGGCCTCGAACATCTGCTCGACCGCTATCCGAGAAATCTCTCCGGCGGTCAGCGTCAGCGTGTTGCCATGGGCCGTGCGATCGTGCGCCAGCCGCAAGTCTTCCTTTTCGACGAGCCTCTCTCCAATCTCGATGCCAAGCTTCGCGTGCAGATGCGCTCGGAGATCAAGCAGCTGCATCAGCGACTGAAAACGACGACCATCTATGTGACGCATGATCAGATCGAAGCCATGACCATGGCCGACCGGATCGTCGTCATGCGCGATGGTTACGTCGAGCAGATCGGTTCACCGCTTGATCTCTACGACCGGCCAGCCAATCTCTTTGTCGCCGGCTTCATCGGTTCGCCGGGCATGAATGTCATAAAAGGCAAGATCAGCGCGTCCGGACCGCTTGAATTCATCGCCGACGGAGGGGCGCACCTGCCGCTGCCAGAGGCTGCTGCGGCAGCACGCGGCGCGGAGGTGGTCTATGGCATCCGTCCGGAGCATCTTATCGTCAGCCAGGATGGCGTGAGCGCCGAGGTGACGGTCATCGAACCGACAGGCGCCGAGACCCAGATTAACGCGAAGCTAGGATCGGATCCCCTGGTGGCGACGGTGCGAGACCGGATTTCCCTGCAAGCCGGCGATACCGTCAGAATGATGCCGGATCTCACCAAACTGCATCTCTTCGACGCCAAAACCGAAAAGCGCCTGTCGATCGGCTAGCGGCTGCTTTGCGCCACCAAATAAAAACGGTGCGGCGATGATCGCCGCACCTTGTCTTGCTTTGACGGATCGAACCTCAGAACTCTTCCCAGTTGCCGCCCTTCGTATCAAGTGCGGCGTTTCCTGAGAATGCGGAGGCAATCTTGCGGCCGAGCGCCCGGGCGGGGGACGGCGCCGGTGCATCGTTTCGCCCGGCGCTACGAACAGGCGCCGAATGCGAAGCATAGCCTGCTTCGTTCAGTTTGAACTGAGCCAGAAGCTGGTTGAGCGATGCAACCTCCTTCGCAAGATTGTAGCTTGCAGCGGTCGACTCTTCGACCATGGCAGCGTTCTTCTGCGTGTCCTGGTCCATCTGATTGACGGCGGTGTTGATCTGGTCGAGGCCCAACGACTGCTCCTGCGATGCTTCGACGATCGCAGCAATATGACGGTTGATCTCCTGGACCTCCGAAACGATCGCCTGAAGCGCCTTGCCGGTATCGTCGACCAGCTGCACACCTGCGTGCACCTGCGCATTCGAGGCCGTGATCAGATCCTTGATCTCTCTGGCCGCCGTTGCGGAGCGCTGGGCCAGTTCACGCACCTCCTGCGCGACGACGGCAAAGCCCTTGCCGGCCTCGCCGGCGCGGGCTGCTTCAACGCCGGCATTGAGCGCCAGCAGGTTCGTCTGGAAGGCGATGTCGTCGATCACGCCGATGATATTGCCGATCTCACCGGAAGACTTGGAGATCTGCTCCATGGCGAGCACGGCCTTGCGGACCACCTCGCCAGAATGTTCGGCGCCGGTTTTGGCACGCGCCACGAGCTGGCCTACATCCTGGGCGCGTTTGCTGGAACCCTTGACGGTCGTGGTGATTTCTTCGAGAGCCGCAGCCGTTTCTTCGAGAGCCGCCGCCTGCTGCTCGGTACGCTTGGCGAGATCGTCGGCAGCCGACTTGATCTCGTTTGCTCCCGAATCGATGCCGCGGGCATTCTGCGAGACCCGGTTCAACGCGGATTGCAGCTTTTCGGCGGAGTCATTGAAATCGCTGCGGACGCCATCGAGCCTTGTCACGAAGGGCTGCGCGATACGGTAGGACACATCCCCTTCGGCAAGCTTTGACAGGCCGGCAGCGAGATTGTCGACGGCAAACTGCACATCGGCAGCGTCCTTCGCCTTTTCCTTCTCGCGCTCGATCTGCTCTTTTTCGCTCAAGCTGCGATTGGCTTCCGCCTCCTGTTCGAGGCGAACCCGCTCGATCGCGTTCTGCTTGAAGACCTGAACGGCACGGACCATAGCGCCGATTTCGTCAGGCCGGCCCTGACCTTCGACCTCGACATTGATATCACCTGCGGCCAGACGCGCCATTGTGCCTGTCGTCTTCTTCATGACCGACGCAATCGAACGCGCAAAGACGAGGAAACCGAGCAGCGAAATAAGCGAAACGACAACTGTGCCGATCCCAGCCATCCAGAGCGCCTGCTGCGATGCTTCGACGATTTCCGTCACATCGGAGCCGATTTCGAAGACACCGATCTTGCGACCGGAGAAATCTTCGAAGGGAATGGCGGTAACTTCATAGTCCTTGTTGCCGAGAACGGCATGGACACGGACGCGGTCGCCGTTGAAACCCGCCTGCAACTGCTCCTGGGTGAGGATTGTCTTGTCCCCGAAGGTCGAGGCCTGCGGCACAAATTTCCCGTCCTGCAGGATATGGACCGCAACTTCAGCATCGACGGATTTTGCAAGCGGCGCAAAATAGTCATTCGTCAGCGAGGTGCCGACATCGACGACGCCGACAGTCTTGCCGTCCTTGATAACGGGGGCTGAGGCAAACATGCTGACGGCGGTCCGCCCAGGTTCGATGCCTGCATTCAGTTTGCCCTGCGTCAGCGCCGCAACGATCATCTTGCGACGTCCCTTGAGGTCATCGCCGAAGGTGTCAGGCGTATGGATACGTGCGACCGCGAGGCCATCGCCATTGCTGAAGGTGATGAGCTGAAGGCCTTGCGCTTTGATCGCCGGCAGGCTGGCCGTGTATTTTGCAAGAATGGATGCCCGATCATTCTTGGCGATCAGATCAGCCGTTTCAGGCTCACCGGCAAGGGCTACTGCAAGCCCGGCAGCAGCGCGTTTCTGCGCATCCATATCGGTCTGGATGACGTGCAGGTCTGCCGAGAGCTCCTTCTGAAGCGATTGATCGCTCATCGCGCTCTGGCGATGCCAGGCAAGACCACCGATTGCTGCGCTCGCAAACAAAACGGCAGCGAACCCGTAGCCTGTGATGCGGATCCAAATCGGCCGCTTAATCTGTTCTTCGCTCATATCGTCCTCTCATGCGTCGAATACCCTAATTCTTGAGAGGAAAACTTGTTTTTTACTTAATTTTGAATGGTCAACATTATGGATACGACCTGCGGCACATATCGCCACCAGCGCTAACAAGCCGCGCTTTATCCCGCATAGATTGTGTCTATTTCCGTCGCTTGGGCGAGTTCGAAACTCGACACCCAAGGGATGGACGAACATCGACGAGGCGATACGCAGTATCGCCTCCCATGCCAAACCTATCGGCGTCCCATGGCAGGAACCGACCAGATGGCTCCAGATACGCGGCCTTATTCCTTGATAAGCCACGGAGTTTTCTATCATCACCCAATCGGGTGATGCTCAAGTATCAGTCTCTCCTCTAAAAGATTCGGTCAGACTAATATTCGGCTTCGGCCGCTCATATGACTTTACCAATCGAAAGACAGTCAAATGGAGCATGCGGATATTGTCGATGCCATCTATCGGGCCTCTGTAAACATACAGTTGTGGTCCAGCACGCTATGCGCGGTTGTAGACTATGTCGGGGCAACAGCCGGCAATATTGTCTATCAGGCCCCTGATGGAAAAAGCAGCTTTCTGATCCCCGGCCGGATGCGCGAAGATCTCAACGATCTCTATCTGCAACATTACGCCGGCAATCCCTATGCAAAGGCGTTCGAGAAAGTTCAGCCGGATCAGGTGGCGATCGGCAATGAGCTCATCGATGATGCCGCCGTTCGGCGCACCGCATACTATGCCGACATCTGCGCGCCTCAAAATATCTACAATCAGCTCTTCGTTCCTCACGCCAGCCTGCACGAACGCGGCGGTATCGGCGGGGTAGCGCTTTTTCTCTCCAAGGCTCAGGACGCCGAAAACACCCAGGCTGCCCGGAAGCTGCTGCAATTGACGCCGCATCTTTCCCGCTCGATAGAGCTCTCCCTTCATGTCGGAAGCATAAGGCGGGAAGCCAGCCTTCTGCAGCGGCTGCTTGAGGCTCTGCCCGATGCGGCCATGCTGCTCGATAGCCAAGGCGAAATCGTCCTGCTGAATTCCGCCGCCGAAGACATCCTGCGACGGGGCGACGGCCTTTCCATCAACAGGCATGAGCGCTCGGCGCTGCCAAGCATTTCCAGCAGCTCCAAGGCTCTGGCCCACGCGATACGGCAAGCCATCGAAATCGCAAGCGGAACCGCCACGCAATTGCAGGGTGCAGTCCAGATTCTCCGGCCGTCGGGCCAGCCGCCCTACCTCGCGCAGGTCACTCCGCTGCCGCCGAATTCCTTCGTCGCCTGGGATTCGGCAGATTCCGGCGCCCGCGTGCTTCTTCAGATCGTCGATGCGGAAAGCCGCGCCACCGGGCAGGCAGAACAGCTTCGCAACATCTTCAGCCTAACCGCCGCGGAAACGAAGGTGGCTGTGTTTGTCGGCTGCGGATTTTCGGTTCCAGAGACCGCCAGGATGCTTGCCCTGTCTCCCAACACTGTCAAAACGCATACAGCAAGGCTCCTGTCCAAGACGGGTGTGCGATCTCAAGCGGCATTTGCGCGATTGATGGCGTCCGTTCCAGCGTGGCCCGGCCAGCCCTGATCCCGTTTCCATCGCAGATTGAAAACGAGGGGCGTTGTAAAGCCGAAATTACGGGAAGGTGATGAGAGAACATCCCCTTCCAACTCAACACATAGACTTCTCGATCAGGGATCAGGCGTCGTCAGCTCCGTTTCCTTGGTATCGACGACGAATACGGCCAGAATTTTTGCCGGCTTCGTCTTGCTGGCATTCGCGCTTACCAAGTGATGATCGCCGGGTACTTCGATCCAGTTCTCACCGGTCTTGAAGACCTTTTCCTTGCCATCGTTCACCTTGCTTCTGATTTCACCCTCGATAACCGTCGCGTAGATGAAAGCGCTCTTCGCATGGGTATGCGCGGGATTATACCCGCCCGGCCCGTATTCAACGAGGACGCCGCGCATACTTTTGCCCGGGACGTTTGGCAATTCATGGTCGAAGACGACCGTGATCTTGGCATTGTGGGCCTTCTGAGCCGCGAGAGCCGGGGCTGCGGCAAGGGACAGCGCCAGCGCGGCAGTGGTCATGGACTTGAGCATCGTATCTTTCTCCTTTGAGGCTCGCTACGACCTGGGCAGGCTAAGTCCACGCACAAGGAAAGGTCAGATATACGATGGTTTAACGCCCTGCCCTGCGGCCGTCAGGACACAGTCCGAGAGTCTGTCAACAACCAGTTAAGGTTGTTGTTGCGGTTGCCGTCAACAAGATATATCTCGGAAATGCCACTCGAAATTGTCTTTTTCGCCATCGTTGCGATTGAGATCAAACTCCCGGAGCGATCGAATGCATATCCAGCCGCAACACCGGATTTACATCTGCTTCTTTCTCTTCGCCATTTCGATGGGAGCACTGCTTTCGCGGCTGCCCGACCTACAGGACGCCTTGGGCGTCAACAAGTCCGAACTCGGCCTCACGCTGATCGGCGCGGCGATCGGTGCGCTGATTTCCCTGACATTCGCGTCGCCGCTCATCGCGCACTTCGGCGCGCGCAAGACGGCGTTCCTGACGGTGCTCGGAACGTCCGCGCTGCTGGCGACCATTCCCTGGGCCAATGCCGCCTGGCTGGTTTTCTTCATCCTGTTCTGTGAGGGCTTGCTGGCCGGCGCCCTGGAGATCAATCTCAATGTCGAGATCGATCGCATCGAAGCCCAACTCGGCCGCGGCGTGATGAACAGGGCACATGGCTTCTGGAGCCTTGGATTCTTCCTGACCGCGCTCGTCGGCTCTGCCGTTCGTCAGGCGGGCGTGCCAATGCATCTGCATCTTGCGCTGACATTCACTTTTGTCTTGATCGTCGGCATTGTCGTCATCTCGGGCATAGAGAATGCGCCGGCCCGTGCCGGAGCCGAGCATGTAGAAGGCCCAAGTATCGCGCTGCCGACATGGGGGCTGATGCCACTTTGCGTGATCGGCATTGCCGCCTTTCTGGTGGAAGGCGCAGGTATCGACTGGTCGGCGATCTATATGCGTGACACCTTCGCGGTCGAACCCTTTATCGGCGGCCTTGGACTGACGCTATTCACCTTTTTCATGGCGGTCGCCCGACTGTTCGTCGATCCGCAAGTCGACCGATATGGTGCGCGCGCCGTCGCCACGTTTCTGCTGGTTCTCGCGGTGGTCGGGCTTTGCGCCGTCTGGCTTGCGCCACACCCCTATGTCGCGCTGTTCGGTTTTGCGCTGATGGGTGGCGGCTGCAGTGCGGTCTATCCGCTCGCCGTTTCTGCGGCGGCACAGCGAACTGATCGCCCAGCCCATCTCAACGTCGCAGCTCTCGGGCAGATGTCCTTCGTCGTATTTTTCCTGGCTCCGCCCCTTCTCGGCTTTGTCGCCGAACATGCCGGCATCAGAGTTTCCTACCTTGTCTGCCTGCCGATCATCGTCGCAGCCCTTTGTTTGACGAAGGCGTTGAGGCCGCGCGGCGTTGACAACAAGGAGGGTGCCGAGGACGAAGCCAGTCAGGCCGCATGCGGATAGATGATCAGCCCTGCCGGCCTCGGGCTTGATCGCCCTGGCCGGCAGACCGGCGAACGACGAGCGTACAGGGCAATCTCTCGACGCCAGGTTGGACCGGCTCACCTTTCGAGAGACCGAGGATCGCTAGCCCGGCCCGGTGACCAAGCTCCTTGAGCTCCATGTCGATGGTCGTCAGCGGCGGGCGTGTCTGCCTTGAGACGACTTCCCAATTGTCGAACCCTACGACCGCAACGTCGCCGGGGATGGAGACGTTTCTGTCGCGCAGCGCATCGATGACGCCGCGAGCGATCTCGTCGCTGCCACAGAAGATCGCATCCGGTTTGGCCCCCGATCGCGAGAATACCGTCTCGATCGCCGCATGCCCCCATTCTTCCGACCAGTCACCGAACATGACCTCGGCCCTCTGTCCAACGAGCTCCCGATAGGCCTCGGCGCGGATGCAGGCGGCGCGATAGTTCTGCTCGCCGGTAATATGCAGGATGCGCGTCCGACCGAGACCCTGGAGATGTTCGACAGCGAGCCGCGCGCCTTGAGCATCATCGGGATGAAAGCTGACGCTATCCGATGGCCCCTGCGCGAAGACATAGACCACCGGAATGCCTAATAGGGTCAGTTCCGGCGGTGGTTCCAGATCAATGCGCGTCGCGGTGAAGATGATGCCATCGACCTGACGGTCGCGCAGCGCTTCGAGATGCAGTCTTGCCAGTCTTGGATCATTGTTGGTGGCGCAAAGGAAGAGGGAGACGCCATGATCGACCAGCACTTCCGACACGCCCGACGCCATAGGTAGGGTCAAGCGCCCGTATGTATCATTGGTCAGCATGCCGATCGCATGGCTGCGCTTGGTCAACAACCCGCGCGCGAGCGCATTCGGTCGAAATCCGATCTCCTCAGCGATCCGTCGTACCTTGTCACGGGTCTCGGCATTGGTTCGCCCAGTACCATTCAGCGCGTTCGACGCCGTTGAAATACTGACCCCCGCAGCCTTCGCAACGTCACGGATCGTATGTCGGCCGCTACCAGATTCCTTCAAAATCGCACCCACTCAACTGGCTTGTTAAAACCTTTTAGCAGAAAAAAATTAGCTGCTAAAAGGTTTTAACAAAAAGATGGCCTTTTGATGCATACAGCCTGTCGACATAAAAAATTTTCTCCTTTAACGTCGCCTTCGTCTCGAGGCAGAGGAGCCTCGCATAAGAGAAGGGGAACCCACATGTTACATTTGAAAACCACGATTGCCGCTGTTGCGTTGCTGGCGAGCTCTTCTCTCGCCAGCGCCGAAGAAATCACGCTATGGGTGCGCACATCTTCGGGTGCCGTGCTTCAGGGCCTGGCCGAAAAATACAATGCTTCGCATTCCGACAAGGTTAACGTGACCCAGATCACCGCCGAGCAGATGGTGCCGAAGCTCGGCGCCGCAATTGCCGGCGGTGCAGCGCCTGATGGCGCGGTCCTCGATCTGATCTACCTGCCAACCTTTGCGGCCAATGACAGCCTTGAGGACATCAGCGATTTCGTCAAGGGCCTGCCCTATTCGGCAGCACTCAGCCCGTCGCACATCCGCCTTGCCACCTATGACGGAAAGGTCTACGGCGTGCCGGCGCTGCCGGATGCCTCGATCATCGCTTACAACACGGACCTCTTCAAGAAGGCCGGCCTCGACCCGAACAAGGCTCCGGCCTCTCTCGAGGAGATTGCCGCCGACGCCAAGAAGATCCATGCGCTCGACAAGGAAACCTACGGCTTCTACTTCGTCGCCAATTCCGGCAGCTGGCTGATTTACGACTTCCTGCCGCATCTATGGGCGGCCAATGCCGACGTGCTCTCCGATGATGGCCGCACGGCGACCGTCGACACGCCGGCGTTGCGTGACACCATTGCCGCCTATCGCGCCATGTGGAAGGAAGGTGCCATTCATCCGACCTCCCGTTCAGGCAACGGCAACAACGCCGTCGAAGCCTTCGCCTCCGGCAAGGTCGGCATCCTCATGACCGGCTCCTACATCGTCAACCTGCTGACCAGCAAATATCCTGACGTCAAGTTCGCCGTCGCTCCGATCCCCGGCCCGAAGGGCGGCGCATCGAGCTTTGCCGGCGGTGATACGGTGGCGCTCATCAAGGGTATCAGCGAGGAAAAGAAGAAGGTCGCGCTCGACTTCGTGAAATTCTATATGGAGCCCGAGCAGCAGGTCTATATTACCCAGGAATCCGGCATGCCGTCGCGCACGGACCTCGCCAAGGAAGCCTATGCCAAGTTCGACCCGCGCAACCTGATCGCCTACGATATCCTGGCCAAGGCGCGCACGCCCTACACCTTTTCCTCGGATGAGTTGTTCGTCAGCCGCACAGGCCCGTTCCTCAACCTGATCCAGGGCACGATCTTCGGCGATGATGTCGACGGCTCGATCAAGAAGGCGCAGGACGACTTCACCAAGATCCTCGACCGTACCAATCCGTAATTGCGTCTCAAGCGGGGCGGCCTTCCGCCCCGCTCCTTCCGCGGATTGCCGACGCGCGGTTTTGAAATCTTCGAGGAATGACAGTGGTCGACACGCCGACAACACACGCAAAACAGCCGATCTCCGGTGAGCCGGAGCCGAAGGGCTGGCTGGGACTGGCCTTCATCCTGCCCGGCTTCCTGTTCATCCTTGTGCTGTTTCTCGTTCCGCTCGCCATGACGATATGGATGAGCTTCTACAACTGGCCGCTGCTCGGCCGGAAAAAATTCATCGGTCTTGCCAACTACGGCGAGCTGCTAGGCGACATGCAGCTCTGGCATTCGCTGGGCTTCACGATGCTCTATACCGTGCTGGTGACGGCCGCGATCTTCGCCGTCGCCTTTCCCTTGGCGCTGCTCGTCGATCGCCCGCTGCGCTCGGCAGGCTTTTTCCGCACCATTTTCTTCATGCCTGTCGTGATCGGCTTCGGCGCGGCCTCCACACTCTGGATGTGGCTGCTCAATCCCGACAGCGGCGTCTTCGCACAGGTCCTGCGTGGCATAGGTCTCATCAGCTCGGCACCGCGCCCGCTGGAAAGTTTCTGGCCGGCGATGGCCGTGATCATCCTGATGGTCGTCTGGAAAACCGCAGGCTTCACCATGGTCATTCTGCTGACCGGTCTGCAGGGCATCTCCAACGATGTCATCGAGGCCGCCAAGATCGACGGCGCCAGCGTCTTCAGCCGGTTCCGCCGCATTACCCTGCCGCTAATGCGCAATTCGCTGGTGCTGGCTCTGGTCCTCAATGTCACCTCCTCGATGCTCGCCTTCGACCAATTCTTCATCATCACCCAGGGTGGGCCGGAAAACAGCACGATCTCGGCGGTGTTCTCCATCTACCTGGCGTCCTTCTCATCCTATCGGCTCGGCTACGGTTCGGCGCTCTCCTTCGCGCTGCTGATCGTGCTGGTCGCCATCAGCGCCATTCAATTCGTGCTGCTGCGCGAGCGGCCGGAGGAAGGCTAATGACCGTGACCCCATCCAAGACGAACACCAATCCGCGGGGCGGCCAGACGGGCTACCTGCTCTTCCTGCTGGCATCGATCCTGTTGGCGATCTTCTTCATCATGCCGATCGTCTGGTCGCTCGCCAACTCCTTCAAGCCGGCTGCCGAGGCGCTCGCCAACCCGGCTGCGCTGTTTTCCAAGACCTTTTCGCTGGAAAATTACCGGCGGCTCGAGAACGTTGGCGCCGGTTGGTATGTGTACGCTGCCAATTCCGTGATGATCGCCGTCGGCACGGTTGTGCTGACGGTCGTCGTCTCCGTGCCGGCCGGCTACGGCTTCTCCAAGTTCCGGTTTCCCGGCCAGTCGCTCCTCTTCGTGCTGATCATGGCGACGATGATGATCCCGTTCCAGTCGATCCTGACGCCGCTGTTCCTGATCCTGAAGCTTCTCGGGCTGCAGAACAACCTGTTCGGTCTGGTGCTGATCTACGTCACCTTCCAGCTGCCGTTTTCCGTCTTCATGATGCGCAATGCCTTTGATGCCGTGCCGAAGGCGCTGATCGAGGCGGCGCGCATCGACGGCGCCTCGCAGGCGACAATCCTGCGCCGCATCATGCTGCCGATTGCGCTGCCTGGCGTGGCGACGGTGGCGATGTTCGCCTTCCTCAATTCGTGGAACGAGTTCCTCGCCGCGCTCATCTTCCTGTCGGACCAGAACAAGTTCACGCTACCGATCATGCTGGTGAACGTGTCCTCCGGCCTTTACGGCATCATCGACTGGGGCGCACTGCAGGCCGGCATCGTGGTGACCATGATCCCCTGCATCATCCTCTTCCTTCTTCTGCAACGCTATTATGTGCGCGGCCTGACGGCCGGCGCCGTGAAATGAGAAGCGGCCCGTCCGCTCAAGGAGTTCCCATGCCCATCGCCCAGAAATCCCAATCTCGCTCCCCGATCGACCGCTACGTGCCGGCCGACCATACCCGCGTCGTCTTCAACAGCGGCTTCTGGAAGAGCTGGACGGAAACCGTCCGCGACGTGACCATCCCCACCCAGCATATGCGGCTTGACGAGGAGGGCTTTCTTGAAGTGCTCGATTTCGACAAGCCGGCCGGTCCGTTGGCGCGGCCGATCCAGCCGAGTGGCCTGTCGATGCAGCATTTCTTCGATTCCGATTTCGGCAAGTGGATTGAGGCCGCGAGCTACACGCTGAAGAACAATCCGAATCCGGACATCGAGGCCAAGATCGACGCGATTGTCGAGAAGCTCGAACATGGCCAGATGGCCGACGGTTACCTCAACAGTTGGTTCATTCGCCGCGAGCCGGAGAAGCGCTGGACCAATCTGCGCGACCTGCATGAAATGTATTCGATGGGCCATCTGCTGGAAGGTGCGGTCGCCTATTTCGAAGCGACCGGCAAACGCCGCTTCCTCAACGTGATGATCCGTGCCGTCGATCATATCATCGACACATTCGGCCGTGAGCCGGGCAAGCTGCGCGGCTACGACGCGCATGAGGAAATCGAGCTGGCGCTGGTCAAGCTCTACCGCGTCACCAAGGATCCCCGCCACCTTGATCTCGCCATCTATTTCGTCGACGAACGCGGCCAGATGCCCTCTTACTATGATGAAGAGGCTCGCAAGCGCGGTGAGGACCCGGCCAGCTACGTGTTCCAGACCTATGCCTACAGCCAGGCACACATGCCGGTGCGCGAACAGACGCAGGTCGTCGGTCACGCCGTGCGTGCCATGTATCTGTTCTCGGCGATGGCCGATCTTGCCTTTGAGAATGACGACGAGAGCCTGAAAAGCGCCTGCGGCCGGCTCTTCGACAATCTGGTGGGACGCCAGCTCTATGTCACCGGCGGCCTCGGCCCCTCGGCCTCGAACGAAGGCTTCACTAGGGAATACGACCTGCCGAACGAGACGGCCTATGCCGAGACCTGCGCTGCCGTGGCGCTCGGCTTCTTCAGCCATCGCATGGCGCAGATCGAGCTCGACAGCAAGTTCACCGACAAGCTCGAAACCGTGCTCTACAATGGCGCGCTGTCAGGCATCTCTCGCGACGGCCAACACTATTTCTATGAGAACGTGCTTGAAAGCCACGGCCAGAACCGCCGCTGGAAATGGCACTACTGCCCTTGCTGCCCGACCAATATCGCCCGCTTCATCACCTCGCTCGGTCAATATTTCTATTCGACCAAGGTGGATGAAGTCGCGATCCACCTATACGGCGAAAATGCCGCCGAGCTCACGGTCGGCAATTCCTTCCTGCGTCTGAAGCAGAAGACCGAATATCCCTGGAATGGTGATGTCGGGATCTCGCTCGGCCTCGACCAACCGAAGCGTTTCACGCTGCGGCTGCGCATTCCCGGCTGGTGCCGCGATGCCAAGGCCCTCGTCAATGGCGAGGCGATCAAGCTCAATGTCAGCAAGGGATATGCACCAATCGAACGCGAATGGAAGGACGGCGACGAGGTTCGGCTCGCCTTTGACATGCCGGTCGACCGCCTCTATGCCCATCCGGCGGCGACGGAGGACAATGGCCGCTTTGCGCTGCGGCGCGGACCTGTCATTTTCTGCGTCGAGGAAGCCGATCTCGGTACGGAACCGCAGCGGCTGAGGCTGCCTTCGCAGGGCGAGATTGCCGCCAGCTTCGACGAAACGCTTCTCGGCGGCGCCACGGTTCTGGAAGGCGATGCGCTGGAAGCCGATGCATCCGACTGGCAGGATTCGCTCTATCGCACAGAGCCGCCGGCGCTGAAGCCGAGGCGGTTCAGGGCGATCCCCTACCATCTCTGGGCAAACCGAGAGCCGGGCGCAATGGCCGTCTGGCTGCACGAAAAGTAGGGAGATCACAATGGCACGCCTTGAACTGCGCAACGTGGTCAAATCCTACGGCATTTACGAAGCCGTGCGCGGCATCAACCTCGATATCGAGGACAACGAATTCGTCGTCTTTGTCGGCCCGTCCGGCTGCGGCAAGTCGACGACGCTGCGCATGATTGCCGGCCTGGAGCACATTACCGGCGGCGATATCGTCATCGGCGATCAGGTCGTTAACCGGCTTGGCCCCGGCAAGCGCGACATTGCCATGGTGTTCCAGAACTACGCGCTTTATCCGCATATGAGCGTGCGCGAGAACATCTCCTTCTGCCTCGAACAGCAGAAGCTGCCGAAGGCGGAAATCGACGAGCGCATCATCCGTGCGGCCGAGACGCTGCATATTACCGAACTCCTGTCGCGGCGCCCCGGCCAGCTCTCGGGCGGCCAGCGTCAGCGTGTTGCCATGGGTCGCGCCATCGTGCGCAATCCCAAGGTCTTCCTGTTCGACGAGCCGCTTTCCAATCTCGATGCCAAGCTGCGTGTGCAGATGCGCACCGAGATCAAGCGCCTGCACCAATTGCTGCCAACCACGACAGTCTATGTCACCCACGACCAAGTCGAGGCCATGACCATGGCTGATCGCGTCGTCGTCATGAATGGCGGCATCATCGAACAGGCCGGGCCGCCGCAGGAACTCTACCATCATCCTGTCAGCCAGTTCGTGGCCGGCTTCATCGGCTCGCCGTCGATGAATTTCCTCACTGCGATGCTTGAGGCCGAGGGAGATGGGCTGGTCGTCATCCTGGAAGACGGCAGCCGGCTTGCGGTTCCCGCGACCCGGTTTCAGGAATATCAGGCGCATGCCGGCAAGCCGGTCATCTTCGGAATCCGGCCGGAATCGATATCAAGCCTGACGCCGAAACCCGGCTTTGAAACCATCGAGGCGAATGTCGACCTGGTGGAGCCGCTGGGGCCGGAAACGATGATCTATTTCGACATCGGCTCGGTCAGCATGTGCGCCAATGTCGATCCCGAGAGCGACCCGCGCCCACGCACGAAAATGCCGCTCTCCTTCAACATGAACCGCATGCATCTCTTCGACCCCGTCGGCGGCAGGTCGCTTTCGGCCTGACGTCGACGTATGTGCGAACATACCAAAGGCGGAAACCCCTCGGATTAACCGAGGGGGCCGCCGCGATCGCGAACCATCTGCCTGAGGCGCGTGAAGACAGTGGCTGACTGGCGCACGCCGTCGTGTTCGAATTCGTTCGTCACCCAGGTCTTGATATTGCCGACATCACGAGCAGTCGCGAGTGACAACTCGGCATCGACATACATGTCATCGAAATAGACCGCTGCGGCGACCGGGATCTCGCTTGATGCAAGCCGGGCCGGATCGTAGAGCGGTTCGAACCCGTCGTGACGCGCCAGCGCCTCCACCGCATCGCGGAAGGGCCGCAGCGATCGGATTTCCTCAAACATCCACGGATACATCATCTCGCCGGTCAGATAGAGCGGCCGGCTCTCTTCACCGAATTCGGCGAATTCCGACCGGATACGCTCTGCCGCCCAGCCGGTCGCACCCTTGCCCTGCCCGTAGATGCTTTCCTGCAATACGGCGAACATTGGATTTCCATCATAGGAGGTCAGCGACATGACGGAGGCGAGGAAAGCATCGGAGAACCGCGTTTCCTCCGGATCGGAGAAGGCTTCGTCCACCAGCCAGTGCACGTTTTCATAACCGGGCGCCATACCGAAATCGATGCCGATGGTCTGCAGCCTGCGCACCGTCAAGCGATCCCCATCAGGCAGGCGCACATCATCGGCGGCAATGCGCTCGGCGATCCGGGCGATGCGGTCGCGATCGGCGGGATAGCGCTGGTAGTATTCCCGGTTTTTGGCAGCGACGCGCGGATAGGTGCGACGATAGACGTCATCTGCCGTTGCCGAGAGCCCGGCCAGCCCGCCCGTGACATAGCAGGCAGCCAGCCCCTCCGGCGCCTGCGACAGATAGGTCAGTGTCAGGAAGCCGCCATAGCTCTGGCCAAGCGTCTCCCAGCGCGCGCCGCCGAACACGCTCTTCCGGAGATGCTCGCAATCGGCAATGATGCTGTCGGCCCGGAAATGGCTGAGATAATCGGCTCCGGCGTTCCCATCCGCAAAGGCAGCCATGGTGGCGCTCTCGATGCGCGTGCTTTTGCCCGTACCGCGCTGATCGAGCAACACGACGCGGCAGTTCTTGAGCGCCTCGCCGAGCCAGGACGGACCGCCGCCAACCGGCCGCGGCGACTTGCCGCCCGGGCCACCCTGCAGGAAAAGCAGGACAGGCAGTTTTTCCTGCTTGCGTGCGGGATCGCAGACTTCGCGCGCGAAGACCTTGATTGAAGCGCCATCCGGATTTTTCCAGTCGAGCGGTACGTCGACGAGATGGTCGCAGACATGAACGCCGGGGATCGTATATTCGCTGACGAGCATGATCAAATCCTGTGGAATGTTTGTCGACACACTGCCTACAATTGCCCTATGCTGGAATCAAGCATTCAATTTTGACAAAGATAACGGATATATAGCGTGTCTCTCCCCGCCTGGTCCCATCCCGTCGCAGCCATCACTGACGAAGAACGGCGCAGCCGCCTGTCGCGCTTGCGCGAGCGTATGCAGGCGAACGGCATCGCCGCCACGCTGCTCGGCCCGACAGAGAGCTTACGCTATTTCACCGGTCTCGTCTGGCACCTGAGCGAGCGGCTGCTCGGTGCGGTCGTGACTGAGGATAAGCTCACTTACATTGTACCCGGTTTTGAGCGCAGCCGCGTCGAGACGCTGGCGCATCTGCCCGGTGAGATTGCCGTCTGGGAAGAAGAAGAAAGCCCTGCCGCATTGGTATCGCGACTTGTTGGCCCGTCCGGCACGCTCGCGCTCGACGATGGGTTACCGCTTGCCTTCTATTACGCCTTTACCGGAGAGATGGGGGCGACCCGTCTTGTCGATGCAGGGCCTGTCATTCGCGCGCTACGCGCCATCAAATCGCCGGCTGAAATCGCCCTCATCCGGTATGCGATGGGTATTACGCTCGATATTCATCGCAAGGTCCGCGACACTCTCGCGCCCGGCATAGCCGCCTCGGACGTTGCGCGCTTCATCGACCAGCAGCATCGCGCTGCCGGCGCCGATGGCGGCTCGACCTTCTGCATTGTCTCCTTCGGTGCGGCGACCGCGCTGCCGCATGGGGCGGATGGCGAACAGATCCTGCAGGCGGATGACGTCATCCTCGTCGATACGGGCTGCCGGATCGACGGTTATCATTCCGATCTGACACGCACCTATATGCTGGACGAGGGCAATCCCGAATTCGTACGCGCATGGGCACTCGAGCGTGAGGGCCAGCAGGCCGTTTTCGATGCGGCAAAACTCGGCACGCCCTGCGAAAGTCTGGATGCGGCCGCCCGCAACGTGTTTGCTCGGCATGGGCTCGGCCCGGATTACCGCCTGCCCGGCCTGCCGCATCGCGCCGGCCATGGCCTCGGCCTCGAAATCCACGAGGCGCCCTATATCGTCCGCGGCAATAAAACACCGCTGGCGCCGGGCATGTGCTTCTCGAACGAGCCAATGGTCGTCTTCCCCGGCACATTCGGCGTTCGCCTCGAAGACCATATCTACATGACCGAGGACGGCCCACACTGGTTCACGACGCCGGCAGAAAATCCCTACGCGGTCTGAGTTTCATTTCGCTCCCACACCAGGTCATCTGGCGCCACCGGTTCTCCTGGTGTCGGACATGAACGCGAAGCCGATATCGGATGATGACTCGTCGTCAGCCTATTCGTACATCCAGATCTTCCGGATCAGGTCCGCACAGCCGTTTCACTTCAGCAGCAGTCGCTCAACGAAGAAATCGTCCCCGCTTACACAAAAGCGTCACCGACAGCCGCTATGTTTAAGTCATCCGAATGAATTTTGGATTCATCCGAATGACGAACGAACAACATTCGATCGAAGCAAGATCCCGGTCGGGCCAGTGGCAGATCGTTGAGAAGCAGATCAACAGGGATATCGCGTCAGGTGCGCTCCAACCGGGAAGCCGCCTGCCGACGGAAACCGAGATCATGGAGCAGTTCCAGGTCGGCCGCCACAGCGTACGGCGGGCGATCGCCGAGCTTGCTGCTGCCGGAAAGGTGCGGGTCGAGCAGGGGCGCGGTACCTTCGTGGAAGAGCACTCCGTCATCACCTACAATATCGCCCGGCGAACGCGCTTCCGCAAAAACCTGCTGGAACAAGGGCGCGTTCCCTCCGGCCAGCCGGTCTCGGAGTCGGAGATCGTAGCGCCGCCGGGGATTTCCGCAGCACTGAAGCTCCCGGAAGGCGCAAAGGTCTACATGATCGCCCGCCGTGGCTTTGCCGACGATGTGCCGATCAGCCTCAGCCATTCCTACCATCCGGTCGAGCGTTTCCCGAACATGCATCTGCGCCGCCGCGCAGGTGAATCGGTCACCACCATCTACGCTGCCTTCGGCATCCCTGACTATGTCAGGCAGAGCACCACGATCCTCACCCGGCGCGCGATCGGTGATGAGGCGCAGCTTCTTGCCCAGTCGCCCCAGCAGCCGGTGCTCGTCGTCCAGAAGACCGACGTCGACATGGAAGGCCGGCCAATCGCCTATTCCGAGACCGTCTGGGCCGGAGAACGCGTGCAATTCAGCATTGATAACGAGCCGGAGGATCGCGCTGCGACCACGGCGAAAGGACAGGACGATGAATGACACCATGGAAGCCGGCGCGCGCCCTGCCAGCGTCAGCCATGCAAGCATGCTCGACATACTTGCCAGGGCCGATGCTGAGAGAATCAAGGCCGTTGCGGAGGATCTGCTCGATGAGCTCGGACCGGTGGAGGTTCTGGTCAACCGGACCGGTCTCGCAATGCTGCCCTATACGGATACCGTGCAGAACACGGCATTCCATCTCGGCGAGGTGCTGATGGCAGAAGCCCATATCCGCTTGGCCGATCATGGCACGGAAGGCTATGGCGCCGTCGTCGGACGCGATCTCCAACATGCCATGGCAATGGCCGTCGTCGATGCGAGCTTCGCAAGCGATATCCGCAAGACCGACATCGAGACCTTCCTGGCGGGTGAACATCGCCGTCAGACGCAGGACGACGATATCAGGCTGCGCAAGGTCGAGGCGACGCGCGTACGGATGGAGACCTTCTGATGAGCCAGACCTTGCTCCTTCCGACCGATGATGACATGCGCACCAATGCCACGTTCGATGCGCTGATGTGGGCGCTTGCCCGGCCGGGACGCTCCCAGCCCCTGCCCTTTCCAGGTCTGCTCGCGCTGGCCGAAAGCCTGCTTGATCGCGAATGCAGCTTCTTCTGCTCCGATGAGAGGCTGAAGGCAGACATTGCCAGGACCGGCGCCAATGCCGTCGCCTTGCCACAGGCCGAATATGTCTTTACCTCGATCGGCGAGCGCTCTGATATCTCCGCGCTTTCAGCGATGCTGAGCGGCAACCTGCTCTATCCCGATGTCTCGGCGACGATTTTTGGGGAAGCGCAGATCGGCTCCGGAACGAGGCTTCGCCTCACAGGCCCCGGCGTCAATGGTTCTATCGATATCGCCGTTGGTGGCGTGCATCTGGATTTTTGGGCACTACGCGCCGAGGCGATCCGCTATCCGCTCGGCTGGGACATTTACCTTGCCGATGGTGCAAGTCTCATCGGCATTCCCCGCTCCACGAAGATAGAGGTGCTCTGATGGCCTATGTTGCAACACGTGGCGGCGAACACGCCATTGAACAGTCTGAACGTCTCTATCGCGAAGAGCTTGGACAGATCAACAAGGCCCGCGTGGAAGCTATCGGCGAGAGCCTGCCCTATCTGGTCGACCGTGTCATGGGCGAAGCGTCGCTCTACGCGCCGGAGCTTGCCGCATTGGCGCTGGCCCAGTCCGGCGGCGATCTCTACGAGGCGGTACTGCTCCTGCGCGCTTATCGCACGACCCAGCCGCGCCTGACGATTGCCAAGCCGGTGCGTCAGCAGGATCTCTTCACCGTCCGGCGCATTTCGGCCGCCTTCAAGGATATTCCGGGCGGCCAGATCCTCGGGCCGACGCTCGACTATTCGCACCGCCTGCTGAACGTCGATGTTCTGAACGGCGCGACCTTCGTTCCCGAACCGGTAGTATCGGCAGACAAGCCGGCACCCGCCACCCAACCGTCGCTGGCCGACTGGCAGAAGGCGCAGGGCCTGATCGCCGAGACGCCGGCCGCGGATGTGCCGCTTGACGAGATCCCAGATGTGACGCGCGAGCCGCTGCTCCTTCCGGCAAGCCGCGCCCACAAGCTGCAGAGTCTGGCGCGTGCCGATACCGGCGGGACACTGGCGCTCGGCTACTCGACCATGCGCGGTTATGGTAGTGTGCATCCGACCGTCAACGAGCTGAGGCTCGGCGAGGCCGAGGTCCGTATCCGCCATCCCCGTGGCACGCTCTTCAGCGCGGGACGCGTGCGTGTCAGCCAAAGCGAGGTCATCTCCAAGAGCAAGGGGCTGGAGCTCGGCTTTTCTGCCACATTCGGCTGGAACGAGGTAAAGGTCATCGCCGCCGCCTCGCTCGATCTTGCTTCCAACCAGCCCAATCCGCATCCGGCCTCGAATGAGGAGTTCATCCTCTATCACACGGAGCCGGTCGAAAGCTCCGGCTTCTGCATCCATTTCAAGCTGCCGCATTACGTGACCTTCCAGTCGAGCCTCGATGCTATCAGGCGCGTCAAAGCCGACAAGGCAGCCAATGAAACCGGCACGCGCCAGGACGGCGCGGTCAAGCAGGCCGAACTCGAAAAGGCAATGCCGTGAAACTCGATCAACTGACCAAACCCTGGGCGGCCTTCAGCTATGGCTTCCTGGACGAATCCGCCAAGCGCGAGATGCGCCGCCGCATCCTCAAAGCCATCGCCATTCCCGGTTATCAGGTACCCTATGCCAGCCGTGAAGTGCCAATCGCCCGCGGCTGGGGAACGGGCGGTCTGCAGGTAACGCTGACACTCCTGAAGCCGACTTCCGTCGTCAAGGTCATCGACCAAGGTGCCGACGATTCCGTCAATGCCAGCAGCATCCGCAAGTTCCTGCGCCGGGTCAGCTCGGCCCGGGAGACCCTGGATACGCTTGAGGCCGACATCATCCAGTCGCGCCACCGCATCCCAGAAGAGAAGCTGCGCGAGGACCAGATCCTCGTGCTGCAGGTTCCCAATCCCGAACCACTGCGACCTGTCCAGCCGGACATGTCAGAAGCACGCGTCATGCATGGTGATGCCGATTACGGCCAGCTGTGGCTTACGCTTTATGAACAGCTGGTGCGCTCCGGCCGGATCATGCAGGGATCGAGCTATCCGAGCATGGTCAATGGTCGCCATGTGATGACCCCTTCGCCGATCCCGCGCTGGGATGTGCCGAAAATGAACCAGGCGGCGAACCTTACCATCCTCTCGGCCGGCCGCGAAAAGCGCATCCATGCCGTACCTCCCTATACACGCGTCGAGCCGCTGGTCTTCGACGATGTGCCCTACCGGGTCGAGGATCATGCTGACAAGATTTGTCACCGCAGCGGCGTAACAGGCTACTTCATGAACGAACTACCGCAGGATGATGGCTCCTCCACCTTCGAGGTTTCTGATAGCCAGTATGGCGTCAAGCATATCTGCAAGCAGGACGGCGAGGCCGTTGCCATTGGCGAAACCTATTACAAGCAAGGCAGGATCGAGCAATGAGCGCTGCACCCCTTTCCGCCTCCGATCTTTCTGCCGCAAATCTTTCGGCATCCGGGCGCCAGCCGCCGCGGCTGATGCTGTCTTCCCCGATCCTGACGATGAACAGCATCCGCAAGAGCTTCGGCGAGGTACAGGCGCTGCGCGGCGTCGATGTCACCGTCTATCCGGGCGAAGTGCTCGGCATCGTCGGCGAATCCGGTTCGGGCAAATCGACGCTGCTTCGGATGATGAACCTCGAAGACAGAGCCGATGACGGCGAATACAGGCTGGCACTGCCCGGCCGCGAGGATATCAATCTCTTCACGCTCGACCGTTTCGAGCGGCGTATGCTGCGGGCGCGCCATATCGGCATTGTCTACCAGAACCCGCATCTAGGTTTGCGGATGAACCATACGAGCAGCGGCAATGTCGCGGAACGGCTGCTGATTGCCGGCGAGCGGAATTTCGCAACGCTTCGTGCCCGTGCCAAGGGTGCACTCGATGCCTCGGAATTTCCGGTCGCGCGCATGGACGCCCGTCCCGCGGAACTCTCGGGCGGCATGCAGCAGCGCGTGCAGCTTGCCAAGGCGATTGCGCTCGAGCCGGCGCTTTTGCTGCTCGACGAGCCGACAACGGGCCTCGACGTCAGCGTCCAGGCGCTGGTCCTCGACACACTGAAACGGCTGCAGCGCGAGCGCCGGATCACCATCGTCATCGTTTCGCATGATCTCGGTGTTATCCGCACGATGGCGGATCGTGTCATGGTGATGCGCAACGGCGAAGCCGTCGAAGAGGGGCTCGCCGACCAGATCTTCCAGGATCCGCAGCATGAATATACCCAGCAGCTCGTGCATGCGAAACTCTGACAGGAGAGCCATCAGGTGAACATGCACACACATCCTGCCGATTCGGCACAGACCATCCTCTCCGTCCAGGGCCTCGCCAAGCATTTCGAGATGCATCATCTCAAACGCACGCTGCACGCCTTCGACAAGGTCGATTTCGAACTCCGCGAAGGTGAATTCATCCTGCTGACG
Source organism: Rhizobium sp. CF142 (assembly GCF_000281145.1). Lineage (NCBI taxonomy): Bacteria > Pseudomonadati > Pseudomonadota > Alphaproteobacteria > Hyphomicrobiales > Rhizobiaceae > Rhizobium > Rhizobium sp. CF142. The sequence continues at coordinate 57,514 of NZ_AJWE01000136.1, forward strand.
GGCGAAAACGGCGCCGGCAAATCAACGCTCTTGCGTACGCTCTACCGCTCCTACGTACCGCGCGCCGGCCACGCCTATTATCATACGCGCGAAGGTGTCATCGATCTGACAGTCGCAGCCGACGTCGATATCGCCCTCCTGCGCAAGCGGGAGATCGGCTTCGTGACGCAGTTCCTGCAGGCCCGTCCGCGCGTGGCGGCCGAAGAATTGGTCGCCGAGCCGCTGCGCCTTGCTGGCCGGCCTTACAGCGAAGCGATCGAAGAGGCCCGCCGCTGGCTTTCCGCCTTCGGCGTCAAGCCGGGGCTCTGGGCGGCCTATCCCTCCACCTTCTCCGGCGGCGAACAGCAGAAGGTCAATCTGGCGCGTGCGCTCATCCTGCCGCAGCGGCTTCTCTTCCTCGACGAGCCGACCGCCTCGCTTGACAAGAATGCGCGCCGCGCACTCGTTGCCCGCCTCGCCGAGCTGAAGGCTGCAGGCGTCGCAATGATCGGCGTCTTTCACCACCCCGACGATGTCGCGGATCTCATCGACCGCGAAATCAGCCTTCAAACCCGACAGATCCAGGATGGAGCAGAGAATGTGGCTGAGTGATTTCGAAATCGTGCTGCGCGATAGGGTCATACCGCGCGGTGCTGTCAGGATCGAAGACGGCATCATCGCCGACATAAGAGAAGAGCCGGTGGCCGCGGCCGATATTTCCGGTGACGGCAGGCTGCTGCTTCCAGGCTTTATCGACATGCATGGAGACATGATCGAGCGTGAGATCGAACCGCGGCCGAATGTGCGATTTCCCCTGGAGCTCGGCATTTTCGAACTCGATAAGAAGCTTGCTTGCAATGGCATCACCACCGCCTATGCGGCGCTCTCCTTCCATGCCAATAGCAGCTACGGCCACATCCGCTCGGAAGAACATTCGCGCTCGATCATACAGACGCTGGTCGAACTCAGGAAGAACGATCTCCTGATCGACCATCGGGTTCATGCGCGCTTCGAAATCACCTTCACCCATGCCCGCGTCGTCATCGAAGACCTGCTGCGGGCCGGCGCCCTCGATCTCGTCTCGCTGATGGACCACACACCAGGTCAGGGTCAGTACCGCGATGTCGAACGGCATATCGAGACGATCGCGCGCAACAACAAGATCACCCTCGAACAGGCTGCCCAGCGCGTTCAGCAGCGTATGGAAAATCGCGCTCAGAACAATGACGCGGTCGACAATCTGCAGGGCATTGCCGCCACTGCCCGCGACCACGGCGTCATTATCGCCTCTCATGATGACGACAGCATCGAAAAGGTGGCGATCGTCGAGGGACTTGGCGCGCGCATCAGCGAGTTTCCGGTGACGATGGCGGCGGCAGAGGAGGCCCGCAAGTTTGGACTGGCAACCGCCATGGGTGCGCCGAATGCGCTTCGCGGGCTTTCCTATTCAGGCAACCTTTCTGCCCGCGAAGCCTATGAACGCGGCGTTCTCGACATCCTGGCGAGCGATTATCATCCCTCCGCCATGCTGCCGGCTGCCATCGCGCTTGCGGAAGCCGGATCGGGCGGACTGCCGGCTTCTGTGGCGCTGGTCAGCGTCAATCCCGCCAAGGCGCTCGGGCTGACAGATCGCGGCGCGATCGAAGTAGGACTGCGTGCCGATCTCGTCATCGCCGAGCATGGCCGCCTTCCGCGGGTGCGGGCCACTTTCTGCCGGGGCAGGCAGGTCTATTCGGATGGAATTGTCCTGCGATTCCAGAAGGCTGCATAAGAAGCCTCTAGCTGAAAAGCACCAAGAGTTGCCATTGAGTAAAATACATCCGGAATTTCCGGATGTATTACTTTATATAAATAGTGTAACTACCGAAAAATATTTAATAATTAATTCTTGTCTCAACGAGAATATCGACATGCGGCCACTGGAAGGCGTCAAAGCTTGGGACGGCAACTGGTTTCAGCAGATGCGTCGGCGCCGGCGGAATCGGGTTTCTGCTGGCGGACCGCATTGCCGCTTATCGCTGGCCGGAAGCCTGGACGATCATCTTCCTGATCGTCGCCGTCGTTTATCCTATCGATCTTTCCTCAGCCTGGCTGCGCGGTAAGATCATCGGCAAGAATGACAGCACACGCTAAGGGACGGAAGAGCGCGGCAAGGGAGATAGAATGGCAAGGATAATGGTGGTCGGCAATGCCAATGTCGACCGGATCTGGTGGCTCGACCGACCACTGGTATCGGGCGGGAGGCTCGCCTGCCAGTCGATTGAGGAGCGCTATGGCGGCGGGGGCTTCAATACCGGCCTGGTCCTGCTCGATCGCGGCCACGAGGTGATACTCGTCACCAGCCTTTACGACGATGATCGAGGGCGTACCTATCTGAAGGATCTCAGCAAGCGTGGCTTCAACACCGATTTCGTTGGCCTCGTGCCCGGAGAGACTGCAGCCGTCGACATCCTTGTTGACCCCGGCGGCGAACGCACCATCATCGCGCCCGCTGGCCGCCGCAGGCCGGCCACCGAAGCCCTGCCGCCGATCGATGCTTCGCTCGTCTACCTCAACGCACAGGCGATGAGCCCGGCAGCCCTGCGGCAATTGGATGATTTCGACCAGGTGGTTTCGCAATATCCGCTCTCGGCTGAACGCCGGCCGGCCAATGTTCTGATCGCGTCGCGCTCGGACGTGAAAGAAGCGGCGCAAACCGCCTGGCAGGCAGCTGCTGAAATCGCCGCGCCCCGGCTTGAAACCCTCGTGCTGACGAGCGGCATGCAACCCATCGAGATCGTCAGCCGGCAGGATTCGATCATCGTCGAGTTACCGCCAGCAGCCCCAGTGCGCGATACGACGGGAGCGGGAGACTATTTTGCCGGTGGCTACATTGATGCCATCCTCAGAGGTCTTGATGCCGGCGCCGCAGCGCTGGCTGCCTGCAAGGTGGCGGCTTCGTACCTCGCCGCCTCCGGAAATCACGGCTCTTGAAAGACAGCCCCGCAAGTCTCACCTGATATCTCCATTGTTCACCTGTCGAACGACAGCCCTTTGCCATCAGCAGTCGCTGCCGGTCCTCAACGTCGACGCCTCACGCGTCGGAGGAGATTTCATGGGATTCATTGATCGTGACATTCAGCCGTCGTCAGACGCCGGGCTGCTGGATGCCTATTCCGAAACGGTGTCGAATACCGTCGATATGGTCGGCCCGGCAGTCAGCCGCATCGAGCGCATCGGCGGACGGGCGGGACATGGTTCCGGCTTTGCCATCTCGCCCGACGGTCTCATCGTCACCAACAATCACGTCGTCGGCGATGCAAAGGCCGTCACCATCAAGACGCCTGATGGTGCAGTCGTAGAGGGCCGGGTGCTTGGCCGCGATGAAGACACCGACCTTGCCCTGATCCGAGCCAACGACTGGTCCGGCGCCTGGGCGCAGCTTGCCGACTCGAAGAAGCTGAAGCGCGGGCATATCGCTGTTGCCATCGGCAATCCGCTTGGCTTCGAATGGACTGTCACAGCCGGCGTCGTTTCCGCTCTCGGACGCTCGATGCGCGCTGCGAGCGGTCGCCTGATGGAAGATATCATACAGACCGACGCGGCGCTTAACCCCGGCAATTCAGGCGGTCCGCTGGTTTCTTCGTCAGGTGAGGTCATCGGCGTCAACACCGCTGTCATCCAGGGCGCGCAGAGCATCGCCTTTGCGGTCGCATCGAATACCGCCAAACATGTCGTGTCCGAAATCCTGCGCTTCGGCGAGGTCCGCCGCGGATATATCGGCATTGCAGCCGATACGGTTGACCTGCATCGGCGTATTGCGCTTGAGGCCGGCGTTCCCCAACGGACGACAGTCCGCCTGCGCCGCGTCGAAGACGATGGTCCTGCCGCCAGGGCCGGCCTTCGCGAGGGTGATTATCTGCTCGCAATCGGCGGCCATCCGGTGTCGGGGATAGACGACGTTGTCCGGCTGTTGGACGGGTCGACGATCGATGCCGATGTCGATGTGCTGATTTTCTCCATCGCAGGGCGGATCGAGCAACGCACCGTTCGCCCCGCAAAAAGAATACATTAGCATCTGCGGTAGCCGGATAGAGAAGAGAACGAAGTCGATACACGCCTTCGTTCTCCGGTGGCGGCAATCGCTCTGCTGCCTATGCAACGAGGCTCTGCGCCTCGATCTCGGCGATGAACTCGGCAACCGTCTCGCCGATGATTTCAGGATGATCTTCCTGCAGGTAGTGCAGGCCTTTGCCCAGCTTGATCAGCCGGCAATTGCGCAGACGTTTTGCAAAATCCTCGGCAAAGGCGGTCGGAATGAGGGCGCCGGGATCGCCGGCGAAGAGAAGCTTCGGATAGTTCGATATTGCCAGAGCCTCATGCGCCTTTTCCATGGTCGCATAGACATCTGCGGGTTCGCCGGCGATCGGCAGCTCATTTGGAAATTGCCAGGTCGGCAGGCGCGAGGCTGGTGTCGGAAACGGCGCTCGATAAACGGCCATCTCCTCCTCGCTGAATTGACGGAGCGTCGCCCCCGGCAGTACGCCTTCAACGAAGATATTGTCTTGGAGAATGAGGGCCTCACCCTCTCCCGGCGTGCGGAATTTACGAAAAATCTCACGCTCGGCACCATTCTGCAGAAATTCGTCCCAGGTTGGGATCGGCCTGATGAACTCCATGAAGGCCAGGCCCCGGACGAAGTCGGGACGGCGGGCTGCGAGATGGAGCGCCAGCCCGCTTCCCCAATCCTGGGCGACGAGATAGGCCGACTTAATGCCCATCTTCGCTATGAAGGCGTCGAGGTAGCGCGCATGGTCTTCGAAGCGATAGGCAATGTCAGGCTTGCCCGATTGTCCGAAGCCGATCAGATCAGGGGCGATACAATGAGTGACATCTGCAACATGCGGAATGATGTTGCGCCAGATATAGGACGAAGTGGGATTGCCATGCAGAAAGAGGGCGACAGGGCCGTCCGTTCTGCCGGCCTCGCGATATGCCATTTCGGAATCGAGCACCGGCACGCGCGGCAGACTGATATCATGTCTCATGGGTGTGATCCTTGAATACGGTGGCAAAAACGATCTTCTTGAACCGCTCCAGAGGCTGGGCATCCCGCGAGACTTTCATGCGCAGGATGGCACCCTCCCATGAAGCAAGGAGGAATTCGGCCAGATCTTCCGGCCTGATCGCATCATCGATCTCTCCGGAGGCCTGTCCTTCGGCAATGCAAGCCGTAAATGGCGCGCTCCATTCGCCAAAAATTTCCGCGAGCCGCGTGCGCAGCATCTCGCTCTGCGGGGCCGCCTCCAGGCTGAGATCGCCGATGAGGCAGCCGCGGCTGAAACCATCAGCAGCCAGACGGCCGGTGATGATATCGAGATATTTCTCGATACGCTGGCGTGGCCTCAGCCCCGCGTCCCCCAGCGCCGTCTCGATGGCGCACTGAAGATCCTGAAAGTAGAGATCCAGTACCTCCCTCGTGAATTCCTCTTTGGAACGGAAGTGGTTGGTGAACGAGCCCTGTGGCACGCCTGCTTCGGCAACGATGTCGCGGACGCCCGCGCCAATGTAACCCTTGCGGAACATGACCTTTCGGCCGGCTTCGAGAATTGAGTTTCGGTGTGAATGTTTTGCCATGCGCATTACAATACGTACGACCGTATTAATGTCAAGACTGAGATCGTTTTGCGACGCAATCGGAGCCAGACAGGTAGAAAGACTTTAAAAAACAGAGGCACCCGCCATCCGGCGGGTACCCTACTTATCGCTCTCTGACGGAATCAGACTGCAATCACCTTACAGGGACCCGGGTGCCGCCGAGGCCGCAACAAGCAGACCAAGCAGTGGCGACGGCTCGTCAGAGAACACGTCATAGATACAGGGTGCCGCAAAAACCGCGGCTCCCAGAATGAAGATAATGATCCTTTTCATCGAAGCCTCCGTGGACGCAGCCAGCTGCACCCAAATTGCGCCGGGATGTTTAAACGAGATTGAGCTCGACATTGATGTTGCCGCGCGTCGCCTTCGAATAAGGGCAGGTCTGGTGGGCTTCCTCGATCAGCGTGCGGGCGACTTCAGGCTCCAGACCCGGCAGGCTGATGTTCAGCCGGGCCTGCAGGAAATAGGCATCGCCGGTCATGCCGAGATCGACTTCAGCGTCAACCGCGGTATCGGCGGGAAGCCTCAGCTTGCGCTTGCCGGCGGCAAGGCCCATCGCCCCGATGAAGCAGGCCGACCAACCGGCTGCAAAGAGCTGTTCAGGATTGGTGCCGGCATGGGCGCTGCCCGGAGGCGAGAGCTTTACGTCGAGCTGCGCATCGCTGCTGCGGGCGGAGCCGTCGCGGCCGCCGGTGGTGTGGGTCTTGCCGGTGTAGAGAACCTTTTCAATCGTCGTCATGAGAGCACTCCGTGGTTTCGTGTCGCGACCTGCGACATCTGGTGACGGAGTGGTTTTGACGGGCTGACGTATCCCGTATGTTTCCAAAATTGGCCGAACTGTATCAAAGCGTAGCGCCGGTCCATCTGGACATTTTCGCATACAAATGCAGCGAAAAATTCAATTGGCGCGGATCGTCACTTCGGCCGCGAGACCACCGCCCTCGCGGTTATACAGCCGTACCGAGCCGCCGATCGCGGCTGCCAATTGCTGGGCAATGGCAAGGCCAAGGCCTGTGCCGCCAGTCTCGCGATTACGCGACTGTTCCAGCCGGAAGAAGGGTTGCATGGCGGCTTCGAGCATGGCGTCCGGAATGCCAGGGCCGCGGTCCATCACGGTGATGGCGATCGCCTCCTCGCCTTTCCTTTCAACGCTGATTTCGGCTGCGCCTGCGAATTTCAGCGCATTGTCGACGAAGTTCGTGAGAATGCGGCGAAGCGCATGCGGTTTTGTCGATGCAATGCCCTGTACGAGGCCGACGACGCTGACGGCCTTGTCCATGTCCTGATAGTCATAGGCGATGCTGTCGATGAAGGACGAGAGATCGATACGGGAAAACTTCTCGCCATTGCCATGCGCGCTGCGGGCATAAGCGATCCCATCCTGCACGAGACGTTCGATCTCACCGAGATCGCGCACCAGCTTGTCCTTCCCGGGGGAATCATCGGTCATATCGGCGCGCAACCGCATGCGGGTGATCGGCGTCTGCAGGTCGTGCGAGATCGCAGCCAGAATCTGCACTCGCTCTTCGAGATAATGCGCGATCCTCTCGCGCATGGCATTAAAGGCGCGCGCCGCATGCGCAACTTCGCTCGGGCCACGCTCGCTGAGCGGCGGACCTTTCTTGTTGGGATCGAGTGCATCGGCCGCAGCCGCAAGAGCCCCGAGCGGGCGGATTGCCTGGCGCACGGCAAACCAGGTGCAAAGCACCAGCAGCACCATCTGGATAGCAAGCACATAGGGCAACCATGCCGCAATCGGCATCGGAGGCCGCGGCGTGATGTCGATCGTCAGCGGACTTCCGTCGCTCAGTGTCAGATGCGCCTGCAACCGGCTGATGTCGCCTGGAATGGATTCCATGCGGATCGGATAGGTGCCGCCAATCGCCTCTTCGATCCTGCCGCCGATTTCCCTGCCCTTGCTGGAATTGTCGGGCGCACCAGGCAGACCCGGCCCAAGTTCGAAACGATAATTGCCGCGGCTGAGACGATCGAGCAGGTCGCTGCGCTGATCCGCCGGCAGGCGGTCGAGAACGGCAATCGAGGTCGCGACATCACTTTCCAAAGTGCCGAGCATGACGGCCTTGGCCGACATGGAACGCTCGACGAAGAGGACTGTGAAGGACAGACCATAGGCAATCGCCAGGCCCGCCAGCAGAATGAAGAAAAGCCGAGCCCGCAGCGTGCTCGGCCAAAACCCGGAGCGAAGAGCAGTCCCCACGCTCATGACCTGGCCTCTTCAATCTCCACCGGAACGGAAAAGACGTAACCTTCGCTGCGCACCGTCTTGATATAGGTCGGCTCGCGGGCATCATCCCCCAGTCGCTGGCGAACGCGGCTGACGAGCAGGTCGATGGAGCGGTCGAAGAGTTCGGCATCACGGCCCTGCGTGAGGTTCAGCAGTTGGTCGCGGTTGAGCACCCGCTGCGGATGGTCGATGAAGACGCGCAGCAGCCGATATTCGGCGCCACTCAGCGCAATCTCGGTTCCTTGCCTGTCGAGAAGATGACGGCCGACCGTATCCAGGCGCCAGTCACCGAAGCGAAGCCACTGTCCCGCCTCCGAAATCTGCAGGTTCGGCGGCAGCGCGCGGGTGCGGCGCAAGACGGCCTTGATGCGTGCCAGCAGTTCGCGCGCGGCAAAGGGTTTCGGCAGATAGTCGTCGGCGCCCATCTCCAGCCCGATGATGCGATCCATCTCGTCGCTGCGGGCCGTCAGCATCAGGATCGGCGTTGCCTTGTGCTTACCCGCACGCAGCTCACGACAGAGCACGAGCCCGTCATCGCCCGGCATCATGACATCGAGCACGATGAGATCGACCGTATTGCCTTCGAGAAAGCTGCGCATCTGGCGGCCATCGGCGGCGACTGACGTCCGAAGCCCGTTTTTCTTCAGATAGCTCGAAACCAGTTCGCGGATTTCACGATCGTCATCGACGATCAGGATGTGGTCGACGTGCTCCATGTCGGGACTTTCGGATCCTCTATCTATTGGCGCGCAACAGAACTGTTATCTGCAGACTCGCTGCTTACTGTTTTGACTCTGAATTGGCTGCCGCGAAACAGGGAATTCCGTTCGCGGCAGCCGAGGCAGGCTTTAGAAGCGATCGACATCCAGAATGGCCTGGGCAAAGGCCTGCGGTGCTTCTTGCGGCAGGTTATGGCCGATACCGCCAGTGATGTTGCGATGCTCATACCTGCCGGTGAACTTTTTGGCGTAAGCCGAAGGCTCCGGATGCGGCGCGCCATTGGCGTCGCCTTCCATGGTGATGGTCGGTACGGTGATAACAGGAAAGGCAGCGAGCTTCTTTTCCAACGCGTCATACTTCTTTTCGCCATTGGCAAGGCCAAGCCGCCAGCGGTAGTTGTGGATGGTGATTGCGACATGGTCAGGGTTTTCGAAGGCTTTGGCAGAGCGGTCGAAAGTTGCGTCATCAAATTTCCACTGCGGCGAAGCAAGCTTCCAAATCAGCTTTGCGAAATCATGCCGGTTGGCCTCATACCCCTCGCGGCCGCGTTCAGTGGCGAAGTAGAACTGATACCACCAGGACAGCTCGGCCTGCGGCGGAAGCGGCTTCTTGTTCGCCTCCTGACTGCCGATCAGATAGCCGCTAACCGAGACCAAGCCCTTGCAGCGTTCCGGCCAGACAGCGGCCAGGATGTCCGCGGTGCGGCCGCCCCAGTCATAACCGCCGATCACGGCGCGCTCGATGTCAAGCGCATCCATGAAGGCGATGATATCAGTGGCGATGGCAGCCTGCTGACCGTTGCGCGGTGTCTTTGCGGAGAGGAATTCGGTTGAGCCATAGCCGCGCAGATAGGGGATCAATACCCGATAGCCGGCATCGGCGAGCGCAGGCGCTACGTCGACGAAGCTGTAGATGTCATAGGGCCAGCCATGAAGAAGGAGCACAACCGGGCCATTTGCGGGACCGGCTTCAGCGTAGCCGACATTGAGCACACCGGCCTTGATTTGCTTCAGCGGTGCAAAGGACGTGTGCGAGCCTGCCGTCACGGCGGGCGCGGGAACCTGTGACTGGGCACC
>NZ_AJWE01000137.1:0-62773 GCF_000281145.1 Rhizobium sp. CF142
AGCCCCTGACGGTGCGGCGGGTCTGGCCTGGCGGCCGCGTGCGGTGATGCTTGGTTCTGGCCCTTTCCAGGGCACCGTGCGTGGCACGTCTTTCGCCGGCAACAGCCGCGAATATCTGCTGGACAGCGCGCTTGGCCCTATCAAAGCGGAAGTCGACGCCGCCCTGCCGCAACACGAACTCGGCAGTATGATCTCCTTCGACCTGCCGGTCGCAGTTTCCGCAAGCCTCAAGCGTTTCGGGTGAGATCATGGGCGTCTGGATCGACACAGACATGGGGTTCGACGATATCGCCGCCATCATGGTGGTGACGAGCGCAGAACTCGACATCGACGGCGTCTCGCTGGTTTTCGGCAATGCACCGCTGCCGCAGGTGCGCACCAATGCGGCAGGCGCTGCCAAGGCCTTCGGCTGGAAATTTCCGATCCATACCGGCCGCGACATGCCCGTCCTCGCCAATCTAGAGACTGCTCAGGCGATCCTCGGCGAAAGCGGCATTCCGACGACCGGTAGACATCTGCCGCCGGCCCCGATCCTGCCTGATAGCGATGCCTTCGTCGCGCTTTGCCGTTGGCTGGAGCTGGAAGGCCCGCACCGCATTCTGGCGCTTGGACCGCTGACGAATATCGCCGCACTCGCGCTCGCCCGGCCCGATCTTGCCGCCCGCATCACCGAGCTCGTCTGGATGGGCGGCGGTGTCACCTCCGGCAACCATACGGCCTCCGCAGAATTCAACGCACTCGCCGACCCGGAAGCGCTGGCGATCGTCATCGCCCACGAGCTGCCACTCCGCATGGTCGATCTCGATCTCTGCCGCAAGGTTGTTGCAAAGCCCGAAGATGCCGATCCAGTCCGCGCTGCCGGTGGCGCCAACGCTGAGCTGATCGCCGATATGTTCTCCGGTTATATCCGCATTGGCACCAGCCGCGGTCGCCCGGCCATGGCGATCTATGATCCTTCGGCTGCCGTCGCCTTCGTCGCTCCGCAAGTGGTGAGCTTCCGCCCAGCCCGCATCGACGTGGAATTGCAGGGGCAGCATACGCGCGGGCGCACGGTCGTTGAAACCCGCGCCACTCACGCAACGTTCAATGCACAGTTCGCCGCCGACATCGATGCCGACATGGTGCGTGTCATCATTCTCGCCGCCCTGGTCAACGAGGCCCGCAAATGACTGCAACTCCGCGCCAGGAACCCGCCGATCTCAACGAGCCCGCCTTACGCGCCCGCGCTGTTGCCGCCGCCCGCGGCGATGCTCCCTTCGATGTGCTTGTGACCGGCGGCCGCATTCTCGATGCCGTCACAGGCCTGATCCGCGAGGCCGATATTGGCCTCGTTGGTGCGATGATTGCGAGTGTTCACGCATCGTCGAGCCGCACGGACGCTGCCAAGGTAATTGACGCAGCCGGTAGCATCGTCTCTCCCGGCCTCATCGATACACACATGCATATTGAAAGCTCGATGGTGACGCCGGCTGAATATGCTGAAGCCGTGTTGCCTCGCGGCGTGACAACGATCGTCTGGGATCCGCACGAATTCGGCAATGTCCATGGTCTCGATGGCGTACGCTGGGCAATCGAAGCCTCGCGCAATCTGCCGCTGCGCACGATCCTGCTTGCCCCCTCCTGCGTTCCTTCCGCCCCTGGTCTGGAACTCGCCGGTGCGGATTTCGACGCCAGTGTCATCGCCGAGCTGCTGCGCTCGCCGGCGATCGGTGGCGTGGCGGAAGTCATGAACATGCGCGGCGTCATCGATGGCGATCCGCGCATGACCGATATCGTCAATGCCGGCCTCACCTCCGGCAAGCTCGTCTGCGGCCATGCCCGCGGACTGGAGGGTACCGATCTCAACGCCTTCATGGCCGCTGGCATCACCTCCGATCACGAGCTTACCTCGGGCGCCGATTTGCTGCAGAAGCTGGCGGCCGGAATGACGATCGAGCTGCGCGGCTCGCACGATCATCTGCTGAAGGAATTTGTCGATGCATTGAACGGCATCGGCCACCTTCCGCCGACCGTCACGCTCTGCACGGATGATGTCTTCCCCGATGAACTTTATCAGAATGGCGGCCTCGACGACGTCGTGCGTCGCCTCGTGCGCTACGGCATGCGCCCGGAATGGGCATTGCGCGCCGCTACCTTCAACGCCGCGCAACGCCTGAAGCGTTCCGACCTCGGGCTCATCGCCGCCGGACGCCGCGCCGATCTCGTGCTGTTCGAGGACATGAGCGAATTCAAGACCCGCGCCGTCATCGCCAACGGCCGACTAATCGCCGAAAATGGCATGGTCAGCGATCGCCTTCCGTCGTTCGACGCCGGGCCGCTCATGCAATCGGTCAAGCTCGCACCGCTTGCCGAAGACGATTTCCGCATTCCCGCCAACGGCACGAAGGTGCACCTCGCAACAATCGACCGTCCACGCTTCACCCAGTGGGGAGCAACCGAAGCGGATATCCGCGACGGCTTCGTCGTACCGCCGGCTGGCAGCGCCATGATAGCGGTTGCACATCGCCATGGACTGGCGGATGGCAAGCCGCGCATCGGCTTCCTGACCGGCTGGGGTGAGTGGCGCGGCGCCTTCTGCACCACGGTTTCACATGACAGCCACAACCTCACTGTGTTCGGAGGAAATATCAGTGATATGGCGCTTGCAGCCAATGCCGTCATCGACGCCGGCGGTGGCATGGCCGTGGCAAAGGATGGGCGCATCGAAGCCCTGCTGCCCCTGCCACTCTCCGGCCTCGTGACGGATGCATCCCTGCAGGAAACCGCCGATGGCTTTGCTGCCATCCGCAAGGCAATGGAAAAGATCGTCGACTGGAAACCGCCCTATCTGGTCTTCAAAGCCTGCTTCGGCGCGACACTTGCCTGCAATATCGGCCCACATCAGACCGACCGCGGCATTGCCGACGTCATTACCGGCAAGGTGTTGGAAAGCCCCATACTGGAAACGTTTTGAGGCGGCTTACGCCTCAGCCTTGAGCTCCCGCTCCACCAGCGCCACCCAATAGGCCGCTCCATATCCGAGCGCCTCATCATTGAAGTCGTAGGCTGTATTATGATGCAGCGCTCCATCGACGGCCGGGCCGTTGCCAAGCCAGACATAACAGCCAGGCGCATTTTGCCCGAAGAAGGCGAAATCGTCGCCGGCGGTCGACGGCGGAAAGCCCATACGCGCCTTTTCACCAAACACCGCCCGTGCGGCACCCAGCGCCCGCGCAGCCGCATCCGCGTCATTGACGACGGGTGGAATGCGGCGTTCGAATTCATAATCTACCGAAATGCCGAACATGACGGCGGCTCCCTGTGCCAGGCGGCCGATTTCGGCTTCAAGCTGGTCGCGCACCTCAGGCGAATAGGCCCGCGCCGTTCCGCCGATCTCGACGATATCGGGGATGACGTTCAATGCCTTCGGATTGCCGGCCTGGAGTGAACAGGCGCTGACGACTGCCGGCTGAAGGGGATCGACGACGCGCCCGACGATCGTTTGCAGAGACGAAAGGAAGGTGGCGGCAGCTGTGATGGGATCGCGGCCGAGATGCGGCTTTGCGCCATGCGTACCAACACCCCGGAAGGTGATCCGCCAGCTATCCGAAGAAGCAAGCTGCGGCCCCTCGACGACCGCGATCTCATCCACGGCAAGCCCGGGCATATTGTGCAACCCATAGACGGCATCGCAGGGAAAGAGTTTGAACAGCCCCTCCTCCACCATGCGCTTTGCACCGCCACGGCCCTCTTCGGCCGGCTGGAAGATGAAATGCACAGTGCCGGAAAAACCACGTGTTTCAGCCAGATAGCGTGCCGCGCCTAATAGCATCGTCGTATGCCCGTCATGGCCGCAAGCATGCATCTTGCCCGGCACAGTCGACTTGTAAGGGCGATCCGCCGTTTCCGGCATGGCGAGCGCGTCCATATCTGCCCTCAGCCCGATCTTGCGCGTACCATTGCCGATCTGCAGCGTTCCGACAACACCGGTGCCGCCAAGGCCGCGGTGCACCTGGATACCCGCCTCTTCCAGAAGTTTCGCGACGATATTGCTGGTACGCTCCTCCTCGAAGCCGAGTTCGGGATGGGCATGCAGGTCGCGACGGAGAGAGGTTAGAAAGGGCAGATCGTTGCTGATCCGGGCGGGAATGCTCATGAGCCTGGATATCCTGTAAAACGAAAACGGGCGCCCGACGACGCCCGCATCAGATCGTTCTTTCTTCAACAAACAGGCCGGGAGTGCAAGCCCTTAGGCCTCTTCGACGAAGACCTCTTCGCGCTTGCGCTTGACGCTCGGCAGGAAGACGATGATCAGCACCGCCACGGCAATCGTCAGCAGGATGGCGCTGATCGGCCGTGTGACGAAGGTCGTCGCATCGCCGCGCGACAGGATCATGGCCCGTCGCAGGTTTTCCTCCAGCAACGGTCCGAGCACGAACCCGAGCAGCAGCGGCGCCGGCTCGCAACGGAGCTTTGCCAGCACATAGCCGATGAGGCCGAAGAAAGCGACGGCGTAGAGGTCGTAGACGTTGGAATTGACGCTGTAGACCCCGATCGAGCAGAAGGCCATGATGACGGGGAAAAGCACATAGTAAGGCACCGTCAGCAGCTTCACCCACAAGCCGATCAGCGGCAGATTGAGGATGACGAGCATCAGGTTGCCGATCCACATGGAGGCAATGATGCCCCAGAAAAGCGCCGGCTGCTCCGTTGCCACGTTCGGCCCCGGCACGATGCCCTGGATGATCATCGCGCCGACCATCAGCGCCATGACCGGGTTTGCAGGAATGCCGAGCGTCAGCAGCGGAATGAAGGAGGTCTGCGCACCGGCATTATTGGCCGATTCCGGCCCGGCGACGCCGGCAACCGCACCATGTCCGAATTCCTCCGGCTTCTTGGAGACGCGCTTTTCCACCGTATAGGATGCAAAGGAGGCGAGGATCGCGCCGCCGCCTGGCAGGATACCGAGCGCCGAGCCGATGACCGTGCCGCGAATAATCGGCGCGATCATCTCCTTGAATTCCTCCTTCGATGGCAACAGCCCCGAGACTTTTGCCATCAACACTGTGCGCGTCTTCTCGCCTTCCAGATTGCGCAGGATTTCCGCAATGCCGAAGACGCCGACTGCAAGCGCCACGAAATTCAGCCCGTCGGCATATTCGCGGATGCCGAGCGTGAAGCGTGGCGTGCCGGTATAGATGTCCGTGCCCACAAGACCGAGCAGCAGCCCCAGCGCCACCATCGCCAGCGCCTTGACGACCGAGCCATGCGCCAGTGCGATCGAGGATACGAGGCCGACGATCATCAGCGAGAAATATTCGGCCGAACCAAACTGCAGTGCAATCGCCGTCAGTGGCGGAGCAAAGACAGCCACGAGGAAGGTCGATACCGTGCCGGCGAAGAAGGAGCCGAGCGCGGCAATTGCGAGCGCAGCACCCGCCCTGCCCTTCCGCGCCATCTGATAGCCGTCAATGGCCGTCACGGCCGAGGAAGATTCACCCGGCATATTGATGAGGATTGCCGTCGTCGAACCGCCATATTGCGCGCCGTAATAGATGCCGGCGAGCATGATGAGCGAGGAGACCGGCTCAAGCTGGAAGGTGATCGGCAGAAGCATGGCGATTGTTGCCGTCGCGCCGATGCCAGGCAGCACGCCGATCAGCGTGCCGAGCAGCACGCCGATAAGGCAGAAGAACAGGTTTTCCGGGCTTGCCGCCGTATAGAAACCGAGTGCGAGATTGCTGAAGAGTTCCATACCCGCCTCCTAGAACCGGACCCAGGGGCCAAAACGCTCGAACGGCAGCCCGAGCGCGTAGCTGAAGACCCCAACCGAAAAGACCGTCAGCAGCAGCGAAAGAACCAGCGCGAACAGCACATTCATGCGACTGGATGCAAAGCAAGCGATGAAGGCCGTCAGGAAGATCGCCGGCGCAAAACCGAGCCCGCGCACAGTCAATCCGAAAAAGACCGGTGCGGGCAGGATGAAGAGCATGCCGCGCCAGGCGAAGGGATCAATCGGCTCACCCTGAACCCGCACCGCCTGCACGAGAATGATGAGGCCGAGCAGGACGAGGATGCCGGACAGGACCAGTGGAAAATACCCGGGTCCCATGCGCAACGCCGTACCGATATCGAGGTTGAGCGACTGATAGGCAAAGAAGGCGCCGGTCGCGGCAAGCAAGGCGCCGCAGATGACATTGGTGGTGTCGAAACTGAGAGATTTCATGATGTCTCCTGGGGTTGGAGATGAAGCGTCGCGACGGATACGAGGCTGCGCAAACACCCTCCTCCCGATTGGGAGGAGGGTGGCGAGGCGGCAGCCAGGCTCAGTCCGCGTATTCGCCGGCAGCTTCGATGACGGACTTCCAGCGGGTGATTTCGCTCTCGAGCTTCGCCTTCAGCGCCGCCGGCGTCGCATCAGCTTCCGACGAGGGAGCGGTGCCAAGTTCGGCAAAGCGGGCGCCAACATTCGGGTCCTTTAGTGCGACCTGCAGCGCCTTCGACAGGCGCTCATTGATTTCGGCCGGCGTGCTCTTCGGCGTGTAGATGCCGTGCCAGATACCGACTTGGAAACCCGGCAGGCCGGCTTCGACCGCCGTCGGAATATCCTTGAGCACATCGAGGCGGGCCGGCGATGTCACGGCATAGGCCTTGATCGTACCGCCCTTGATCTGCTTCGTCGTATTGGTCGTCTGGTCGCACATGATATCGACCTGGCCGCCGAGAAGGTCAGTCATGGCCGGGCCGGTTCCCTTGTAGGGAACGGTCGTCAGCGGCGTCTGGATGGCGCTCATGAACATCATGCCGCAGAGGTGGGAAGCCGCACCGATACCGGCATTGGCGACGGTGACCTTGTCCTTGTTCGCCTTCACATAGTCGATCAGGCCCTTCAGATCGGCCGGTTCGAAATCCTTGCGGGCAACGATCGTCATCGGGACATCGGTGACGAGACCGACATATTCGAAGGCGTTCAGCGTGTCATAGGCGAGCTTGCGGTAAAGCGTGGCGCTGGTCGCCATGCCGATATGGTGCAACAGGATCGTGTAGCCATCCGGATCAGCATCGGCGACGCGGCCGGCACCGAGCGTGCCGCCGGCACCGCCAACATTTTCGACGACGATCTGCTGGCCGAGATCCTTCGACATGGATTCCGCGACGAGGCGAGCAACAGTATCAGTCGGGCCGCCGGCGGCGAAAGGCACGACCATGGTGATGGTGCGCTCGGGATAGGTCTGAGCCAAAGCAGAATGGGCGAGCAGTGAAACGGCAGCGGCGGCGGTCACGCCGAGCATGGCCTTCAGGATTTTCATCGTTTTCCTCCCTGATGAAAATGGGTCGTCCCGCCGGCGCATCCTCCGCACCGGCTTGGATGGCCCATTTGCAGGCCAGGGACTGACAGCCGCAATCGCGACGCGAGGAGAGGAATGACGATTTTGCGAGAGTGCGCCGCAGCATGGGTCGATTTGGAAACAAATGGTTAAAGTGATGGGTGGAAATCCACCCATCACTTGTCCTTCACCGATTGGGCGGCAGAACAACCTCACCCGTTTCCAGCAGCGATTTGAGGTTGGAAAGAATTTGCGGCCACCCGCCGGAGACGGCGCCGATGAACTTGGAGCCCTCGACCGGCATCGAATGCGTCAGCGTCAGCTTGACCGCCTCGCCGACCTGTTCAAGCTCAATCACGCATCGAGAAACCCCCTCAGCCTTGAGCTCCGGCCTGAACTCATTATGCCACTTGAGGACAAGTCGCCTGGGTGGATCAAATTCGAGGATTTCACCCGTATCGGTAACGGTTCCGTCGGAATAGCGCATCTGCCAGGCGGAGCCGACTTTCCAATCGGTTTCGAACTGCACTCCGAGCCAGAATTTCTTCATGAATTCCGTCGTCGTAAGCGCCAACCAGAGCTGTTCCGGCGTGGTGCGGATATAGGTGACGTAGTTGAATGCGCTGCCAGCCATGATGATACTCCCTTTTGGCCAAGGCTTGGTCACACCCTCGCCGGCAGGTGGAACGATTCATTCGTCTTTGCTGCCCTCGAGGCTCTTCTTGAGATCGGAGAGCGCCTCTAATGCGCGGCGCTCGAATTTGCTGATCCACCGGTCCGCGATCTCGTTGATCGGAACCGGATTGATGTAATGCAGCTTTTCGCGCCCCTGCCGGCGCGTGGAGACGAGGTTCGCTTCTTCGAGAATGCCGAGATGCTTCGTCACCGCCTGACGCGTCATCTCCAGCCCTTCACACAATTCGCCGAGCGTTTGGCCGTTGCGCGCATGCAGGCGATCCAGCAGGCGTCGCCGGCTGCCATCCGCCAGAGCTCGAAAAACCGCATCTTCATCCATGCTAAATACGGAACCATTTGGTTGCCTATCGCGATTTTATAGGCAACCAAATAGTTGCCTGTCAAGATATGAATCGACGAAGACCCGCAAACAGCGCGATCACGATCAAATTCGAAAGGGGGATCAAAGCTCGCGGCGCATCTCACCGGCCATGTCATTGGCCAGCAGCTTCTTGTCGAGACCGTATTTCTGCATTTTCTCGTAAAGCGTCTTACGAGAGATGCCAAGCGATTCATAGACCGGCTTCAGACTGCCGCTATGGGCGACAAGCGCGCTCGCAATCACGCCACGTTCGAATTCCGCGACGCGCTCGGCAAGCCCCGCGACCTCTGTCTGCCGGCCGCCACCATCGAGACCGAGTACGAAGCGGTCGGCCGCATTGCGCAATTCGCGGACATTGCCCGGCCAGTCGCGCTGCGCGATGTCGGAAATCACATCCGGCGGCACGGCCATGTCGTCCTTGCCGTAACGCGCGGCAGCCTCCCTGACGAGTTGCATGAAGAGCAGCGGAACATCGGCCCGGCGCTGTGAGAGTGACGGCACGTGAATGGTCGCGACGTTCAGGCGGTAGAGGAGGTCGGCGCGGAATCGGCCACCGGCGACTTCCGCTTCCAGATCGACCTTGCTCGTGGCGATGAACCGCACGTCGAGCGGTACGGTCTCATTCGATCCGAGGCGGGAAATCATTCTCTCCTGCAGCACCCGCAGGAACTTCGCCTGCAGATCGAACGGCATGGAGCCGATCTCGTCGAGCAGGATGGTGCCGCCCCGCCCATGCTCGAACTTGCCGTAACGCGGCCGCACGGCCCCAGGAAAAGCGCCGGCCTCATGCCCGAAAAGCTCGCTCTCGATCAGATTTGCCGGAAGTGCTGCGCAATTGATGGCGATGAAGGGCCGGCTTGCCCGCGCGCTGATATCGTGCAGCGCCCGCGCCACCACCTCCTTGCCGGCACCGGTATCACCGACCACAAGCGTATCGGCATCGCTCGCTCCGATCGCACGGATGCGGTAGCGCAGATCGACCATGATCTGCGTGCGTCCCGGAAGCCGCGCTTCGATATCGTCACGCTTGCCGGCAACGGCCTTCAGCAGCCGGTTTTCCAGCACGAGGCTACGCCGTTCCATGGCGCGACGGATGACGCCGGCGAGCATCTGCGGCGTGAACGGCTTCTCGATGAAGTCATAGGCACCCTCGCGCATCGCCTTGACGGCGAGTTGCACATCCCCATGGCCGGTGACGAGAATAACGGGCACTTCAATATCGAGTTCACGGATCTTCTGCATCAGCGTCATGCCGTCCATGCCCGGCATGCGGATATCGGTGACGACGACACCGGGAAAGCTATAGCCGATCAGTTCCAGCACGTGGTCGGCATTGGAAAAGGTCTCGACGCTGAAGCCGGACAGTTCCAGCGCCTGAGCGGTCGAGCGGCGCAGTTCCTCTTCGTCATCGACGAGCAATATCTTCTGTTCGTTCATTCCGCCGCCTCCGGCATCATGCCAGCTGCCGCGGAAAGCTCGATACGGAACACGGCCCCACCCTCCGGATGGTTGGAGACAGTCAGATTGCCGCCGAAATCCTTGATGATGTTATAGGAGATGGAAAGTCCAAGGCCGAGTCCCTTGCCCACCCCTTTAGTGGTGAAGAAGGGATCAAAAATGCGCTCGGCAATCGCCGCCGGCACACCAGGGCCATGATCACGCACGGTCAGGATTACCCTGCAGGTCTCTTCGGACGCCGAAACCTCGATGCGCCGGTCCTCCAGCCCCTCGACGGCATCAGCCGCATTCGAGATCACATTGACCAGCACCTGCTGCAGTCGCACCGAGCCCGCCTTGACCACCGGGGGCCGCACCCCAAGATGCAGCCGGAGATCAGCATCCGCAGCCTTGAGCCGCCAGGCGACAATCTCCAGCGTATCGCGGATCGCCTCGTCGAGCGGCACAGGACCGAGCTTCTCATTGGGCTTGCGCGCGAAATTGCGCAGGTGCCGACTGATGGAAGCCATGCGATCTATCAGCCCGCCGATGCGCTGGATGTTGTCCTGCGCTTCGGCCGTACGGCCGCGCTCCAGCAGGACAGAGGCGCTGTCCGTATAGGTCTTGGCGGCGGCAAGCGGCTGGTTGAACTCATGCGAAAGGGCTGCCGACATCTGGCCGAGACCGGCAAGCTTGCCCGCCTGGATGAGATCGGCTTGCGTCTGGCGCAGCTGCTGCTCGGTGAGGCGCCGCTCGGCAATCTCCTCCTCGATCCGGCTGTTGACGCGGGCAAGATCGGCCGTGCGCTCATCAACCCGCCGCTCCAGCTCGTTCCGCGCCTCCGCCTGCAACTGCAGGCGCTCGGCAAGCCGCAACCGTCGCTGCCGTAGAATGGCAAATGTCAAAGCGGCAATACAGAGAATGAGGAAGACGACGACCAGCGCGGTCCGGGCCTGCGCCCGGATGGAACTCGTGTCCATCAGCACGTTCACCGTCCAGTCCTCGGCCGGCATATAGTGCGAGAACACAAGATATTCGCTTTGCCCGCGATCGCCGGCGAGCGTCATCAGGTCATGGTCTTCGAAGCGATGACGGATGACCGGCAGTTCGACGAGCTTCGCATTGGCATAACGTCGCGATGCCTCGGTGCGCGCCATCCGATCCGAACTCAGCGGCAGAACAGCCCCGTAGAGCCAGTCGGGACTGTCGGACATGAAGATGATACCCTCGGGATCGGAGACGAAGATGCGGTATTCGCCGCCGCTCCACGAGGATTCGATTACATCGATATCGACCTTAAAGACGATGACACCGCGGATCTCTCCATCCACCCAGATTGGCGAGGAGAAATAGTAGCCGCGCTTCAACGAAGTCGTTCCGAGCGCATAAAAGCGTGCATGGTGCCCGGCAATGGCCTCCTGGAAATAGGGGCGGTAGCTGAAGTTCTCGCCGACGAAACTACCCGGTCCGTCAAAGTTGCTGGCAGCGATCGTCTCGCCATCGGGCTGCACGACGTAGATGTCGGAAGATTTCAGCAGCCCGTTGATTTCCTTGAGGTAGAGATTAGCGCCATCCCGAAGCGACCGATCGTCCGGCCGGCTCACCAGTTCCTTGATATCGTCATGATCGGCAATCAGCGCCGGCAGCGCCTCATAGCGGCTGAGATGGCCGCTGAGCGCCGAGACGGCGAGTCTCAGCGCCGTGCCGGCCTGAGCCGAAGCCTCGCCCATATAGGCGCGCGTGGCGACCGCGCTCCCATAATGGAAGAAAGCGAAAATCAGCAAGGGTGCGGCGCAAAGCGCCGCAATGACACGATAGCGCGAAGACAGAGTCTCGCTCCTCCCTTTCCGCCTCCGCTCCCCGTGGAGGCATAACCCGACGGCATCAAGTGTAATGAGCGCGATGGAGATTTCCAAGAGGCGCCGAAACTTGACACCTGTCAGGCGCGGATGTCTGATTGCTGCACCGCAAGGAGACCGCCATGAGCGACGACCAGATCCCCGAAGACAGCAAGCTCACGACATCCAAACGCCGCTGGGCCGCCGAAGGAAAGTTCCTGACCGGCCGCATCAGCCGCCCGGAAACCGAGCGCCTGCCGCCGGGCCAGCATCTTGTCAAGAACTGGCCGGTGCTCGACCTCGGCCAGCAGCCGATCATTTCTATCGACAGCTGGAAGCTGGAAGTTCGAGGCCTCGTCGAAACACCATTGGATCTCAATTGGGCAGCTTTTCAGGCGCTGGAACAGAGCGCCATGGTCAGCGACATTCATTGCGTGACGACGTGGTCGCGCTACGACAACAAGTGGAAGGGTGTTTCGACCCGCGACCTGCTTGATCTCGCCATGCCGAAAGCGGAAGCGGGTTACGTCGTGCTGACAAGCTATGACGGCTACACGACCAATCTGCCGCTTTCCGATTTCGCCGCCGAAGACGCCATTCTCGCTACCTCGTGGGAAGGCCTGCCGCTCACCCGCGATCATGGCGGACCGATGCGCCTCGTCGTACCGCATCTCTATTTCTGGAAAAGCGCCAAATGGCTGCGCCGCATCGATCTGCTGCCAGCCGACAAGGCCGGCTTCTGGGAAAAGAACGGCTACCATATGTATGGTGATCCGTGGCGCGAGCAGCGCTATTCCCAGGACTGAATCCGAAGAAGCCGCCTGAGAACAAAGAACCCTGCGGCGAGAATCGCTGCAAATCCGGTCAGCGAGGCCATGCTCGCCGGATGCAGCGGAATTTCGCTCCAGCGCGGGCGCACGACATCGGCGGTGTTGAACCCCTCACCACTGAACCGGCAGGTCACCAGCGAGAGCCCCCGCCTGACCATATCGACATCGACAGCCGATGCGATTTCACCGGCCGCCATGGCCTCCTGCGGCATGTCGCGCATGGCGAGCAGCACTGCCTTGGTCGCGGCGAGATAGGCATGGGCGCATTCGTTGAACGGGCTTTGCTCATCCGTCACGCTGCCGGGCATCCGGCCCCAGAGACAGTAGGAATACTGGATTTCGGCATAGTTCAGCACGCGTCGAAACGGCTCGTTGGTATCCGCTGCTGTCGAGGCGAGATCCATGATGCGGCTGCGGTAGTCGGAAATGACCGCCATCTCGCCATGCGAGATTTCAGGAACTGGTAGACCGGCATGACTGCTCTCGCCGCTGCGGCTATGCGCGAGCGCGCTTCCGGCAAGGAGCAGGACAAGGCCAAAACAAATGGCTTGCAACGCGTTTTTCATAAGACGATCGAAGTCCCGATGTGGCTAGTCACGAGCTGATGGGCTCATGAGGAAAGAGGGAGCTGTTAAAGCCCCCTCTCCTGCTACCCTATCGATAGGCTGGACGAAACCCGCTCTTCACGCCGAGGCGCTTTTCCGCCAGAGCCCCGAAGGCGAGGCCGAGCACCGACCAGAGGATCACATGCATGGCGAGCGATGTCGTGCGGAAGCGCCACAGCACCATGGCAGAGAAATTCTCCGGCACTTCATTGATCGGCGGCAGCAGATATTCCACTATGCCGATGAAGACGACGAAGAGAACGCCCGCGATGATCGCCGCATTCCAGATGCCGAAATTCGCTGCCAGCCGGCGGGCGATCGCAATGGCTGCAACCAGCGAGGCAAGCGAAACAACGATCATCAGGAAGAACAGCTCGGTGCGCACGCCGATCGTATCCGGGTTGCCGACCGCCGGCGGATTGGCCGGATATTTGATCGCCGGAACGATGACGATGGCGACGAACGCGGCAACAGCGATGACGGCCGAAGTGCCGCGTACCGAAAGGCTGCTGAAGCGACCATGCACGAAGGCGAAGACGAGCGCGAACAGCCCGCCGACGGCAACGCTATAGGCCATGACGCCGGTAAAGAGCCCCAGGCCCGCCTGCGTGGCACGGCTGACAATTTCCGGTTCGGCTGCCGCACCGGCCGCCCGCGACGTCGCCTCTTCAAAGGCAATCGCCGCATCGACCAGCGGCTCGCCGAAGACGCGTGCAAAGGCAAAAACCAGGATGCCAGCAATCAGGCCCGCGATCATGCCGCGAAGCAGAAGGTTTCCAACCATGTGAGGCACTCCCTTAGTGGCAGGGGAAGCCGAGGAGGTGGCGGCCGTCATGCACGAATTCGTGCACATACATGCCGTTGAAGAGCGCCATCGCGCCTTCTTCGGTGCCGACGAAATAGATGGCAATCAGCATCAGCAGGCCACCGAAGATCGCCCACGGCAGAATCTGGCCTACAGGAATTGGGGCGGGTGACGCGACGGGCGCAAAAGTGGTGTCAGACATGTATTCCTCCTGGAATGACGCGTTCAGTCGAAGATCTTGCGTGCAGTAGGGTCTGACTTCCAACGCGAAGATTTTCGACACGCTGGTCACAGTGGCGCGACCGCGCCGGACTTTCACCGGCTTCCAAACCCGCAACGTCACGTTTATATCTGCTCGTCAAAGACACTGTCAACGAAACTTCATAAGCGGGCGGCGGCCATCCCGCCCTATCTCCGGAGGGTGCGACAGACGTGACCACTCGCCTCACATGGATAAATCACGGCGCCACGGCGGCAAATCGCACGGCTTCCTTTCCCGCAGATGAGCCGCTGGAGGAAAAGTCACTGAGCGACACCGCGCTGCCAGCACCAGGACGGGCGGACAGGGTTTTCGCAAGCCCGGCACTGCGCGCCCGGCAGACCGCCGAAATGCTGGGCTTCGACGCGACCCTTGCCCCCTCGCTCAGGGATTGCGACTACGGACGCTGGACCGGCAAACCGCTCATCAGCCTTCATTCCGAAGAGCCGGAAAACCTTGCTCTCTGGATGTCCGATCCCGAAGCTGCCCCGCATGAGGGCGAGAGCCTGCAACAGCTTTGCAAACGCATCGCCGGCTGGATGAACGAGGAGATGCCGCTCGGCGGCCATGTCGTGGCGGTCACTCACGCAGCCGTCATCCGCGCCGCGATCCTGGATGTGCTGAAAGCACCGCCCGCATCTTTCTGGACCATCGATGTCCAGCCGCTCGGTATGGTGCGCATGACGCATGACGGCCGCCGCTGGTCGCTGCGTTTCTGAATAGTCCTCGTAAATTAGTCCAGCCTTACACAAGCAAACGCAGTCATACATATTGAACCCGGGATTCCGGGCTCTACGTCCTTCCCCGAGGAGACGAAAAATGACCTATGACTGGAGTGGGGAGCGCACGCGGCGCATTCGCATCGTGCGTATCGCAACTGTTGTCGCCGTTCTCGTCGGCGTCATGATCAGCCTGCCATTGCTGATCAACGTCGCCTGAACTGTCAGAGTACGTCAAAGGCGAGCGTGCTGCGGCTGCTCGCCTTTCTCTTTGCCGATCTATTGCGGGATCTGGATCACTGCGAAGAACAAGCCGAGTTGGCGGATCGCGTGAGCGAAATTCTCGTAATCGATCGGCCTGGTGATGTAGACATTAGCGCCTAGATGATAGCAGCGCTGAATCTCACGCTCGTCGTCGGTCGTCGCCAGGATCACAACGGGCAGACGCGTGGTGTTGCCCTTGATCCTCTCAAGAATATCGATACCCGACATATCCGGCAGGTTCGATTCAAAAGAACAAGAAAATAGCGATCACGGCTTACTTCGCCGGTACGATCTGGCAGTGCGGCCATGAAAGGGCAGATCAGTGCTTGCTGCCCTTGGGGATTGCAGTGTTGGTGACCGAGACTGGATCGCTGGCGGGGAAGGTGCCTTCCAGCCCTTCGTCGAGCTGCTCTTCCATCGTTCCCCTGTCACCCGCCGCACGGGCTGTCCGCATCACGCTGGTGCGATCATCATCATCGTCGTCGCGAATTTCCGCCGTGGCAAAACGGCTCATCACTTCCCTCGCCTTTTCGACCGCGTTCAGTCGGTTCAATTGCTGGCCACGGTCGCTCTTAATCTGCACGGAGACGACTTCACCGCCGTCGCCCACGAACTCGACCGTGAAACCACCTTTGCCGCCATAGGCGGGGATAACCTGAGTGCCGACAAGTTGCATGAGATTGTCCTCTCTCGTGAATGGTTCCGGAAAACGGCTTGGACGCAACATTGGTTCCGCTCAGGGCGGCCGGATGTAATCTACTTTAAGCTCCAGACGCAGCCGTACGATCGGAGAGCGATCACCGTTCTGCACTTCTATGCCCAGCGATCCGCCCGGCCATTGCGGCAAACCGTCGAGCGCCATTTCGGCCAGAACATGCTTTGCCTCTTCCACGGCGGCGAAAAGGTCGGGAAATTCGAACGGCAGATCGCCCGGAACTGTGCCGTCATTGTCTATGGTCTTGAAATAGAAGAGAGACATCTGCCTGCATCCGTTGCGAAGCATAAAGCAGCAGGCGGCCAAAGGTTTCAGATCACCGGCAAAATTCGGTGTTCCGCACACCATATGGAAAAGCTGCGCAGTACGAAAGGCGTGATCGTTTCCGATGAATGTGCTACCGAATGCGTGGCATGATCTCCAACAATTCGCCTTCAGGTTTCAATAAACATTTCAGACTTTCATGATATTTCCGCCCCGGGTGGAGATGGAGAAGCTCATGCCGGAATTCTTCAGGAGCAGGGCAGGAAGGCAATGTCTGTCGATCATGGCGCTCGGTGCAGCGCTGTGGATTTCAGCCACCCTGCTGGATGTCGATAGCTGGCTCGTCTCCTTCATGAGCAGCTTCGAGAACTACGGCGCCGATAAGTTCGTGCTGGCCCTCGGCATCGCCGGCGCGATGAGTTTCATCTATTCCGTGTTGCGCATTGCCGATCTTCGTAAGGAGATGCAGCTTCGCGACGCCGCCCAAGCACGCGCCGACTGGACCGCCACCCACGACCATCTGACCAAGCTTCCGAACCGCTACGCCTTCGAACGCAAAATCCTGCCCAAGCCCGCCGATAAGGGGGGCAATATCCCCGAAGAGGCAAAGAGCAACGTCACGATCTTCTCCGTCGATCTCGACGGCTTCAAGAAAGTCAACGACCTCGTCGGCCATAAGGGCGGCGACGTTCTGCTGGTGGAAGTGGCCAAGCGCATCTGCGCGTTGGGCAATGCCGACTGCGTCTACCGTTTCGGCGGGGATGAATTCATCATCATCGCCCTCGGCATGACCCCGGCGCGGGAGGAATGGTTTGCCAAAGTGCTCATCCAGGCGGTCACCCGCCCCATCCTGATCGACGGCTTTGCCGTCGAGGTCGGCGCCAGCGTGGGCTACGACCGCTGGAGCGAAGGCGCAGAACCGCTGGAGGATGCCGCTCACCGCGCCGACCTTGCCATGTACGAGGCGAAATCGCGCGGACCCAATCATCAACTGATTTTCGAACCGTCCATGCAGGACAAGGTGACGGAACGCGCATCGCTCGAGACCAAGCTGCGCGGCGCCATTCAGAACAAGGCGATCAAGACCTACTATCAGCCGCTGATCGATCTCAGGAGCGGCAGGCTCTGCGGCTTCGAGGCACTGGCCCGATGGACCGACGAAGACGGCATGAATATTCCGCCTCCGGTCTTCATCGGCATCGCCGAAGAAACCGGCATGATCACTGAACTGTTCGAAAACCTTCTCACCCAGGCCTGCAGCGATGCCCTCGCCTGGCCTGACGATGTAAGGCTTTCCTTCAACGTGTCGCCTGTGCAGATGGAGGATAAACTCCTTCCCTCGCGCATCTTCAAAGTGCTCGCCGCAAGCCGCCTGCCCGCCAGGCGGCTGGAAGTTGAAATCACCGAAAACGCGCTGGTCCAGGACCCGGCGATCGCAGCCCATATTCTCGATGAGTTGCATAAGGCGGGCGTACAGATCGCGCTCGATGATTTCGGCACGGGCTATTCGAGCCTTGCTCAGCTCGCCCGTTATCGCTTCGACAAAATCAAGATCGACAAGAGTTTCATCGCCACCTGCCGGGAGGACGAGAAGCAGGAAAAGATCGTCCGCGCGATGCTCGCTCTCGGAAGAAGCCTCAACATCAAGACGACGGCTGAAGGCGTCGAGGAGCACGCCCAGCTCGCCTATCTGCTGCAGCTTGGCTGCGACATCGGTCAGGGCTATCTCTTCGGCAAGGCGATGCCCGCCGCGGAGGCGGGCATCTTCGTCGAAAGTCAGAATACCAGTCTGGCCTCTACGGCCTGAATAAAGCAATTCCAGCAAAAGTGTGAAGCGGTTTTGCGTCCGGAATTGCGTGAAAACAAAGAGATAAAGCATTTCCGTGTTTCGAAGAAAAACGGAAATGCTTTACACTAGAAGACCTGCCGCAGGATCACGAACAGCAGGAAGGCGATCGCGATCGAGGCCGGCAGCGTTAGCACCCAGGCCATGAGCATGTTGCGCACGGTGGACCATTGCAGGCCCGAGCCGTTCGCAGCCATCGTGCCCGCCACACCAGACGACAGAACATGCGTGGTCGAAACCGGTAGGCCGAGATGGTCGGCCGAGGCGATTGTCACCATGGCGACGACTTCCGCGGCGGCACCCTGGCCATAGGTCAGGTGCGTTTTGCCGATCTTCTCACCAACCGTCACGACGATGCGCTTCCAGCCAACCATCGTGCCGAGGCCGAGCGCCAGCGCAACTGCGACCTTCACCCACAACGGAATGAACTTCGTCGCATTGTCCACCGCCGCATGATAGCCGGTGACGGCCTTGAGATCACTGGCGTCCATCGGCAGCAGCTTCTTCTTGTCGATGAGCTTCAGCGCCTCGCCGATCAGGTAGATGTCGTTGCGGACGTTGCTGACGAGATTGGTCGGAACGGCTTCCAATGTCGGGAAAGCGGCGACTTCGGCGCTCGTCTGATGGATATACTGCTGCAGCGCCGGCGTGGTCGCATCCGTCCAGACCTTGTTCTTGACGGCATTGCTGACTTCAGCCTTGTAGTCGGTGACGGTCACGCCCGGCTTCACATATTTGCCGAGTGCGGTTTCCACCTGCGCCGAAGCCGACTTGTAGGCTTCGAGATAATTGACGTCAGGCGTGCGGTTCAGCGCGAAGGCGGTCGGCACCAGACCGATCAGGATGAGCATGATGAGACCCATGCCCTTCTGGCCATCATTCGAGCCGTGGGCGAAGCTGACGCCCGTGCAGGTGAAGATCAGGATGGCGCGGATCCACAACGGCGGCGGCTGGTTGCCCTTCGGCTCCTGATAGAGCTCGGGTTTGCGCACCAGGAACTTCATAACGACGAGCAGGATGGCGGAAAGGCCGAAACCGATGATTGGCGAGATCAGGAGCGATAGGCCAATGTTGGTTGCCTGCGACCAGTCCACACCGCTGGTGGCCGAGCCCGCCGGCGCCAGGAACTGGTTGGCGAGACCGACACCGATGATCGAGCCGACCAGCGTATGCGAGCTCGATGACGGCAGACCAAGGTACCAAGTACCAAGATTCCAGACGATCGCTGCGATCAAAAGAGCGAAGACCATGGCCAGGCCCGAGCCGGAGCCGACTTGCAGGATGAGCTCGACCGGCAACAAGGCCAGGATGCCGAAGGCGACGGCGCCCGTCGATGTCAGGACACCGAGAAAATTGAAGAAGCCCGACCAGATGACGGCAAATTCCGCCGGCATGGAGCGCGTATAGATAACGGTCGCCACGGCATTGGCCGTATCATGGAAACCGTTGACGAACTCGAAGCCGAGCGCGATCAGCAGCGCAAGGCCGAGAAGCAGCCAGGGAACAGCAACTGCGGCGGTCAAATCACGGGCGAGGGCATAGCCGACATATCCGAGACCGCAGACCACAACGAGCCCGAACACCGGAAGGAACCACTTGCCGGCGGAGTTCGAATGATGCAGCGGATGGGAAGCGTCGCTATGGCTGGGGGCAATGTCGGCCATGGCATAGTTCCTTGTTCCATTTGCAAAATTGCCATTTGTTAATAAATCCCTAGCGTGAAGCTCTCATGACGCGGCCATTCGCGCGCCATACCGGCCCCAGACCGAAATCAGCAACCAAAAATTGCCTGCCGGGGTGCAAGAGACTTCCCACCCGGCACGATGACGCTAAGTTCGTCATCGTCACGCTTGCCGGGGAGCAACAAGCAAATGCCGTCGAACGACCTTCTTCTGACCTTCAATGCCGGCTCGTCGACGGTCAAGATCGGCATCTTCGCAATCGAGGATGCGAAGGTGCGCCGCATCGGCAAGAGCGTGATCGACTTCCGCTCCAAACCGCTCGCCTTCAAGCTGACGGAAGGTCCGCAGACATTTGATACGCCGCTGAAGGCGGAGCTTACCGACGATCTGCACGCCGTCATCGACGAAACGTTCAAACTGCTCTCGGAGCATTTCGATATCGGCGACGTCCGCGCTGCAGGCCACCGCGTCGTCCATGGCGGCGACCGTTTTACCGCGGCAACCGCGCTCGATCATGCCGCAATCGCGGCGATCGACGCGCTCACGCCGCTCGCACCCCTTCACCAGCCGCAAGCGCTTCGCTTCATCCGCGCCCTGAAACACCTGAAGCCACAGCTTGCCCAGACGGCTTCCTTCGATACCGCCTTTCATGCAACGCAGGCCGATCTCGTCCGCCGCTTCGCCATCCCCCGCGCGCTTCATGACGAGGGCATCAAACGCTACGGCTTTCATGGCCTTTCCTACAAATTCATCGCTGGGGACGTAGGCCGCAGGCTGTCGAATAAAACGAAAATCGTCGCCGCCCATCTCGGTAGCGGCGCAAGCCTCTGCGCTCTTGAAAAGGGCATCAGTCGCGATTGCAGCATGGGCTTTTCCACGCTCGACGGCATTCCCATGGCCACAAGGCCCGGCTGGCTCGATCCCGGCGTGATCCTGCACCTGCTGCAGCAAAAGAAGCAGTCCGCCGATCAGGTGGAAGATCTGCTCTACCATCGCTCCGGCCTGCTCGGTGTCTCAGGCATCGATGCCGATACCCGCAATCTTCTCGAGGATAGCCGTGCAGAAGCCCAGGAGGCGCTCGACCTTTTCACATTGCGTATCGCAGGCGAGATCGGTCGCATGTCGGTGACGCTCGGCGGGCTCGACGCCATCGTCTTCACGGCCGGCATCGGCGAGCATCAGCCGCAGATCCGCGCAGCAGTCCTCCAGCGCTTGAGCTGGCTCGGCCTTGCCGTCGATGAAAAGGCGAATGCCGCCAACGGCTTCACAATCACGACACCCGCAAGCCGCATAACGGCGCATGTCATTGCGACCGACGAGGAACAGGTCATCGCGCAGGAAGCGCTCTCTATTCTTCGTTCCTGATGATCCAGATCAAATCAATGCCTGCGCCATCAGCTAGAATTGACGTTGAACAAGTTTAACGGGAGAAATCCGTGGAAAAGCATGTCTCGACTCCAGCAGTTATTTCCGACGCCGAACTCACACTCATCGACCGCTACTGGCGGGCAGCCAACTATCTCTCGGTCGGCCAGATCTATCTCCTATCCAATCCTCTCCTGCGCCAGCCGCTAAAACCGGAACATATCAAGCCCCGCCTACTCGGTCACTGGGGCACCACGCCCGGCCTCAACTTCATCTACGCGCATCTGAACCGCATCATCCGCGCCCGCGATCTCGACATCATCTATATGTGCGGCCCCGGCCACGGCGGACCGGGCATGGTCGCCAATACCTATCTCGAAGGCATTTACAGCGAGATCTATCCCGATATCGCCGAGACCGAGGACGGCATGCGCAAGCTCTTTCGCCAGTTCTCCTTCCCCGGCGGCATCCCGAGCCATGCGGCGCCGGAAACGCCCGGCTCCATCCATGAGGGCGGTGAACTCGGCTATGCGCTCGTCCATGCCTATGGCGCAGCCTTCGATAATCCCGATCTGATCGTCGCCTGCGTCATCGGCGATGGCGAAGCCGAAACCGGGCCGCTGGCGGCAAGCTGGCATTCCAACAAGTTCCTGAACCCCGCCCGCGACGGCGCCGTCCTGCCGATCCTGCATCTCAACGGCTACAAGATCGCCAATCCAACCATCCTCGGTCGGGCGAGCGACGAAGATCTGATGCATTTGTTCGAAGGCTATGGTTATGAGCCCTTCTTCGTCGAAGGCCACGAGCCGGCAAAGATGCATCAGCAGATGGCCGCTGCCTTCGACGAGATCTTCGACCGCATTCGGGCAATTCAGAGGGAGGCACGCGACGGCACGGCGCCACAGGCCTGCCCGCGCTGGCCGATGATCGTACTGCGCAGCCCCAAGGGCTGGACTGGCCCGAAAGAAGTGGATGGCAAAAAGGTCGAAGGCTTCTGGCGCGCCCATCAGGTGCCGGTTTCCAATTGCCGGGAGAACGACGGACACCGGAAAATCCTCGAAGACTGGATGCGCGGTTACGATCCCGAAGACCTCTTCGATGCGTCGGGCACGCTGAAGCCGGAACTGCGGGCGCTGGCCCCCTCAGGCAAACGCCGCATGGGTGCCAATCCGCACGCCAATGGCGGTCTGCTACGCAAGGAGCTGATCGCGCCTGATATCCGCACCTATGAGGTAAAGGTGGAAAAACGGGGGGCTGAGATGGTGCAATCCACCGAAATCCTCGGCCATTACCTGCGCGATACGCTGAAGCTCAATGAGGCCAACGCGAACTTTCGCATTTTCGGCCCCGACGAAACGGAATCGAACCGTCTCGGCAGCGTCTTTGAAGTCACCGATCGCGTCTGGATGGAGAAGATCGAACCCTATGACGTGAGCCTCGCCAGCGACGGCCGCGTCATGGAGGTGCTGAGCGAACATCTTTGCCAGGGATGGCTGGAAGGCTACCTGCTGACGGGCCGGCACGGTCTCTTTTCCTGCTACGAGGCCTTCATCCACATCATCGACTCGATGTTCAACCAGCATGCCAAGTGGTTGAAGGTCACCCGGGAGCTGGAGTGGAGGAAGCCAATCTCCTCGCTCAACTATCTCTTGACCTCGCATGTCTGGCGGCAGGACCATAACGGCTTCTCACATCAGGACCCCGGCTTCGTTGATCTCGTCGCCAACAAGAAGGCCGATATCGTCCGCATTTACCTGCCGCCGGACGCCAACACCCTCCTCTGGGTCGGCGATCATTGCCTGAAGACCTACGACCGCATCAACGTCATCGTCGCCGGCAAGCAGCCGGAGCCGCAATGGCTGACCATGGACGAGGCGGTGAAACATTGCGAGACCGGCATCGGCATTTGGAACTGGGCAAGCCATGAGGACGACACGGTGGCGCCCGATGTCGTCATGGCCTGCGCTGGTGACGTGCCGACCATGGAGACGCTCGCTGCCGTCGATCTGCTGCATCGGCATATTCCGGAGCTGAAGATCCGCACTGTCAACGTGGTCGACCTTCTCGCCCTGCAATCACAGGATCAGCATCCGCATGGCCTGACGGACGAGGCCTTCGACGCGATCTTCACAACGGACAGGCCGGTGATCTTCGCCTATCACGGCTATCCCTACCTCATCCACCGGCTGACCTATAAGCGCACCAACCACCGCAACATCCATGTGCGCGGCTTCATCGAAGAGGGCACGACGACCACGCCCTTCGACATGACGGTGCTCAACGAGCTCGACCGCTTTCACCTCGCGATTGAGGCAATCGAGCGCGTTCCGGGCCTGAAGGAGAAAGTGCCCGAGGTGTTGGAAAGCCTGAGGGCCAAGCTCGTCGAGCATCATGCCTATGTCCGCGAATATGGCGAGGACATGCCTGATGTGCGCAACTGGAAATGGCCCGCAGCCTGAAAAGGATGCCACTAAATATGAAAAGGGCCGCACGGAAACCGCGCGGCCCTTCCCCAGCCGTAATGCGAAGTTACTGGCCGTTCTGCGTGCCGCTTGGTGCGGCCGCACCCGTCGGCGCGTTGCCGACAGGCGCCGGGTTGCGATCTGTAGGTTCCAGCGGCTTAATGGAGCCGGTCGCCGGATTGTTGTCTAAAGTACCGGCACCCGAAGGCTGCCCGGTGATCGCATTGGGCGTTGTGGATGCGGTCGAAGCCGGTTCTGTGGTCGTGCCCGGCCAGATGGCAAAGCTCGCAGCAGCGATCAGAATGACCAGAATGCCGGCTGCGAGCACACCCCAGAGCGAGACGCTACGCCGCTCATCGGCGAGCACTTTCTCCTCTTTATAGGATGCCTGCCCGAGTGGCATGCCGGTATTCTCATCCACGATTCGGTTCTTGTCGTCACCATATTGGGTCATCACTTGATCCTCCAATCTGTGCGGTAGAAACCAAATCAGCGGGAAGATGTTCCATCGAGCCGGTTTTTGGATCCATACGGGCAGCGATAACGTGCCGACCTTGTTGACCAAGCTGCACTTCCTTAACATCATCAATGACATCAAATCAGGAGCGATCCATGGCATTCGACGGCCGCCTGCTTTCCGGTGTCAGCACGCTTGCCGCGGTGGTCGAAAGCGGCAGCTTCGTCAGGGCAGCCGATGCGCTTGGCCTTTCAGCCTCCGGCGTCAGCCGCGCCATATCGAGACTGGAGGCCCGTGTCGGCGTGCGCCTGCTCGACCGCACCACCCGCTCGGTACGGCTGACGGACGAAGGCGCCCGTTTTTACGAACAGGTCGCTCCGCATCTCGATGGCATAGAGGAGGCCGCGACGCTCGCATCAGGTGCGTCTCTGACCGTGCGCGGCCGCTTGCGCATCGACGTCGATCCGATCTTTTCCCGCATGGTGCTGGCGCCGCATCTGAAGCAGTTCATGACCCGCTATCCGGCGCTGGAACTCGAATTGATAACCCGCGACCTGATGAGTGATCTCGTCGCCGACGGCATTGATATCGCCATCCGCTTCGGCCAGCAGCCGAACTCGTCGCGCATCGCCCGCAAGCTGATGGAAACCCGCGTCCTCACGGTCGCCACGCCTGCCTATCTCGCGGAGCACGGCACGCCGAGGACACCGGCCGAAATCGCCAACCACTCCTGTATCCAGTTCCGCGATCCGCTGACAGGCAAGACTTTCGAATGGGAACTGCACAGGGGCAAGAAGATCGTGCCGCTCGACGCCCGTGGACCACTTCTGATGAGCGACCCCGGCACCATGCTCGATGCCTGCCTTGCCGGCGCCGGCATCGCCCAGGTGCTTGCCCTTAGCGTCAAGGACCTGCTTGCCGAAGGACGCCTTATAGAGCTCTATCCAGACTGGCCGGGCGAAACTTTCCCCCTCTACGCTGTCCATCCTTCCCGGCATCACGTACCGGCCAAGGTGAACGCCTTTATCGAATTCTGCCTGGAGCTTATCCGCGACTAGATACCGATCTTCGAAAGTTGGTGACAACCTTTCGGCCCTTGTTCCGGTTCGACCTGAACGTAGGCTATGAAATTTCACAACTGGAAACGCCGCCGAGGAAAGCCATGAAGGGTTTCGCCACCAGCCTCACCGCCTCCCGCCTGGAAGAAATGCTGGCCTTCTACATGACGCCGGCGGCGGGTAGCCCTGACGAAGCCGACGATGGCCGCGAGGAAAGCGGAGCGGTGTCCACCAAGACGGCAGATCACACCGCCGAGCGCACGGCGTCCCTCGCCGCCCTGACGGAAAACTAGGTCGCCTACTTTACCACCAGGACCGGGATAGCCGCCTCGGAAAGGACCTCGGACGTCTGGCTGCCGAGCATGAGCCGCGAGATCCCGCGGCGGCCATGCGAGGAAATAACGATCAGGCCGCAGCCCCGCTCTGCTGCCGTTTCCAAAATGGCGACTGCCGGCGAAAGATGCACCTTGCTGACGAAGTCGGCGACAACGCCGGCGCTCTTCGCTTTTTCCCCGATGATCTTTTCCAGATCCTCGATCTCTTTCCGGCGGCCCTCATTGTAGCTGTCCATCGCCTCAGCCTGCACGATCCCCTGCAGCGCAAAACCGGTCAGCGGCACGATGACGCTGATAACGGTCACGGGAAGGTTGAGCGCCTTGGCAAGCGCAAGACCATGATCGACACCCCGACCGGCAAGTTCCGAACCGTCAGTGGGCAGCAATATGCGATTATACATGGGAGATCCGTTCTGCTGGCTGAATTCAAATGAAGAAGGAATTCAACAGCAATGGTAATCCCGCGCCTTGACGCAGGTCAACATCAGGCGAAGCTGACACCCACCTTCAGTTCCAGAGGAAATCTTCGCTTTCA
Organism: Rhizobium sp. CF142; assembly: GCF_000281145.1. Taxonomy (NCBI): domain Bacteria; kingdom Pseudomonadati; phylum Pseudomonadota; class Alphaproteobacteria; order Hyphomicrobiales; family Rhizobiaceae; genus Rhizobium; species Rhizobium sp. CF142. The sequence goes on from NZ_AJWE01000137.1 coordinate 25,841, forward strand.
ATACGGGAGGCAAGCTTGAGCGTGCCGTCAGGCTGAACGACATAACGTTCGAACTGCCGAACGCCAAATTTGCCGAGGAAAGTATGCTTCACCACCGTGCCGGGCTTATAGGGCGAATGGATAACCTTACCGCCATAGGTCAGGCTGCCTGGGATAGGCTGGTCTTCCGTCGTCGTGCTGCAGCCAGCAGCGAGAAGAAGAATTGCGACAACAGCGTATTTCATCACGCACCCCCGATGACGAAGCGTCTTCCGACGAATTATATCGCCTGCGCCACGAGCGCGCACTGATAGTTTTGATCTTGGGGACGAGTGGTAGCGGAGGAGGGATTTGAACCCCCGACACAAGGATTATGATTCCTCTGCTCTGACCTACTGAGCTACTCCGCCACTGGTCAAACGATACCGTTCGCGAAGCGCTTCCGGTCCGTGGGATGTGCGGCTTATAAGGTGCGCTTCCGCTTTGTGTCAAGCACATGATGGAGAAAAACGGTGGGCTTTCCGCAGTGCCGTTTTTCGCCGTTTCAGGCCATCGCGTAGTTGGAAAGCAGCGCCTTCAACGAGGCTTCGGCATCGGGCTCGCGTTCGGAACGTTCGATGAAGCCGCCGCCGAAGACGCGGGCGTCATCGCCGGGTGCCGAATAGAGCGCGCAGGCCTGGCCCGGCGCGATGCCTGCCTCGCCGACCGTCAGGTCGACATAGACGCCGCTTGCATCGATGTGCAGGACAGCAGGCGCCGGCGCGCGGGTGGAGCGCACCTTGGCGTAGCAGGCAAAGCCGTCGCCTGACGCTGCGACCTGAAGTGTCTCGTCGCCCAGCCAGTTGACGTCGCGCAGATAGACGCGGTGCGTTTCCAGCGCCTCCTTCGGACCGACGATGACGCGGCGCGAACGGGCGTCGAGAAAGACGACGTAGAGAGGCTCGCCGGTAGCAATGCCGATGCCGCGGCGCTGGCCGATCGTGTAATGCAGGATGCCTTCGTGCTGGCCGAGGATGCGGCCGTCGAGATGAACGATATCACCGGCCAAAGCCGAATTCGGCTTCAGCTTGGTGATGATGTCCGAATATTTGCCCTGCGGCACGAAACAGATGTCCTGGCTGTCGGCCTTCTTGGCGACGACAAGGCCCATCTCTTCGGCCAGTCGGCGGGTTTCCGACTTCGGCAGACCGCCGAGCGGGAAGCGCAGATAGTCGATCTGCTCCTGCGTCGTGGCGAAGAGGAAATAACTCTGGTCACGGTCGGCATCGGCCGGGCGATAGAGCGCGCGGCGACCGGGATTGCAGGACGATGGATTCGGGCGCGAGCGGATATAATGGCCGGTCGCGAGCGCATCGGCGCCGAGTTCCTTGGCTGTCGCCAGAAGATCGGCGAACTTGACCGTCTGGTTGCAGGCAACGCAGGGGATCGGCGTCTCGCCGGCGACGTAGCTCTCGGCAAAGGGATTGATGACGGTTTCGCGGAACCGCTTCTCGTAGTCGAGCACGTAATGCGGAATACCGAGCGTCTCGCAGACACGGCGTGCATCGTCGATATCCTGGCCCGCGCAGCACGAGCCGGCGCGGTGGACCGCAGCGCCATGATCGTATAGCTGCAGCGTGATGCCAAGCACATCGTACCCCTGGCGTTTGAGAAGCCCGGCCACGACGGAGCTGTCAACGCCGCCAGACATGGCGACGACGACACGGGTGTCTTCCGGCTGCTTGTCAAAATCCAGTGTGTTCACGGGTACTGCCAAATTCTATGCTGTTTCGATCCGCCTTTTCTCACGTCGGAATGTGGCGGATTTCCTGTGTTCCGGCGGGATCGGCCGCCAGCTTGCATGGGCGACGGATATAGAAACTATTCCGTCTCCGCGCAAGGGCCGGCTTTTCCGGCAGCGTCATGCGCGGGTCGCGCATTGCAGCTATTCGCAATCGACCTTTGATAGGCCGTATTTCATCACGTAGATGAAACGGCCCACCTTTTAAAAGATTCGGATAAATGACAGCCGCCTCCACCACGCTTCGTGGCGTCCTTGTCGCATTTGCGGCCTATGCCGTCTTTGCCTTCAGCGATGCTTCCATCAAGGCCCTGCACGGCACGGTTCCTTCCTTCCAGGTCGCCTTTACGGGTGCGATCCTCAGCCTGGCAGCCCTGCCCTTCATCAAGGGGCCAAGTGATTCATGGCTGGACATTTTCAGGACGACGAACCGGCCGCTCTGGCTGGTGCGCTTTGTTGCCGGTGCGACCGGCGCAATCGCCTCCATCATCACCTTTACCAAGCTGCCGATGGCAGAGGCATTCTGCCTTCTCTTTTTGCTGCCCTCCTTCGTTACCATCCTCTCGGTGATCTTCCTGAAGGAGGATGTACGCTGGCAGCGCTGGGCTGCCGTCATCGTCGGCTTCCTCGGGGTGCTCGTGGTTCTGAGGCCGGGTTTCCGCGAACTGTCTGTCGGCCATCTGGCGGCGACCATCGGCGCGATCTCGGCGGCTATCGCCATCGTCATCCTTCGCAAGCTCGGCCCGGCCGAAAAGCGCCTCTCGCTTTATGGTGCCTCGCTGCTTGGCACGCTCATCGTCAGCGGCCTTCTCATGCTCTCACAGGTGGTTGTGCCAAGCCCGCAGCAATGGTTGTTTCTCGCAAGCTACGGCCTGCTGGGCGCAGCCGGCAACGTCATGCTGATGACGGCAGCCCGCCTCGCCCCGGCAACGCTGGTCGCGACACCGCAATATAGCCAGATGATCTGGGCAATCGCCTTCGGCTATCTGTTCTTCAACGACAGCGTCGATCTGCCGATGGCCCTCGGCATCGTGCTCATCATCTGCTCGGGTCTACTGACGCTGATCCGCGAGCGCAAACGTCAGGTGCCTCTGCCGGCAGCCGTTGCCTCCGGCGACGCACAATCGCAGATCGCTACGACACCGGTGGAAGGCGACGTGGACGCCCCGACGCGATAGGCCTATTCCGCCGCCTCGCGCCAGGTCCGCGTGGGTGGCTCGCTCGTCATCACCTGCATGCGCTGCTTTGCGACGCAGCGCGGGAAAAAGACGCAGCCGAAGCTGCGCCTTCAGGCAAGAGGTGGGCGGTATCGGCTCAGGTGCCGATCAGTTTGTTGCAGGCAAGTGCGATGCCCGGATTGGCGATGATGGCAGTCATGAGCGCCAGACCGATCATCGACAACGTGTAGCGTTTCATGTGCATCCTCCTTTTTCAGCCCCGCCGAGAGTATGCAATGCTGACTGGCATTCTCAAAATAACGAATGATTGAGGCAGTTGCGTAAGCGCCAGACGATCAGCTCTCCAGGCTGGGATCAACGAAGAGCGAACCATTATAGGCGCCGCAGCTCGTGCGGATGGCGACGACGACCCAAATCGCGGCAAGAGCTACGACCAGAACCTCTCCGAACCCTGTCAGCGCCGGCAACGGAAAGATACTGGAAAGCCGCAGCGTGGCGACGGCATAGACACCGATCGGGAAGGTGTAACCCCACCAGCCGAGATTGAAGGGCAAGCCCTGCCGCAGATGGTTGATGGTGATGGCAACCGCCAGGCCAAGCCACCAGAGGCCATAGCCCCACAGCAGGACAGCACCAAGCAAAGCCGCACCCGAAATCGCTGGAGCCAGCGCGCCAAGGCCGCCGGCTGTAAGAGCTTGCCCGCCATTGATGGAAAACAGAGCAAGCCCAAGTGCGCCGGTGCCAACAGGACCGAGGGCAAGGAAGCTCGTCGCTGCCATGCTTGCGGGCGGCAGCTTGTGCAGAGCCAGGCGCAGGAAGAGGATGACGAGAATGCCGAGCGCCAGCGGCACCGAGCAGGACCAGAGCACGAAACTCGCAAAAAGCACCGGAAGCTGCGCGCCTTCGGCAAGATGCGGCACCAACAATCCGCCGCTCGCAGCTGCGACCTCAGAGGCAACGATCGGCAACAGCCAAACGGCGCTCATATGCTCGATTGCATGCTGCTGCCGCGTGAACATGACCAGTGGAATGGCAAGACCTGCCAGAACTGCCAGCGCTGCATCCAACCACCACAACTCCGCCGCAATAGAGACGCTCGCCTCGCCTAAAAGGCCCGGTCCGAAGATCAAGAAACCATTGACGATAGTCGCAAGGCCCATCGGAATGCAGCCGAAGAACATCGAAACGACGGGATGGTCGAATGCCCTCAGTGCAGCGCCGGGATACAGCAGCCACTTTCCGGCATAGATGCAGGTCAGCACTGCAAACAGGCCGATATTCGCGAGCCACAGCATCTCGCCTGCCGCGTGGGCTGCCGGCAAATCCGGAAACTGACCGAAGCAGACGGCAAGGATGCCGGTTCCCATCGTCGTCGCAAACCAGTTCGGCGTGAAGTGGCGCAAGACACGCGTCCGCTGGCGAACAATCGGGACAGAAGGAGACAGATGCAGCGCGGTCATGGCGAATTCCTTTCGTTGACCGCTTTCATATCGGCATCAAATAATCGCTTCCAACGATTTATCTTTATCATTCCGTTCGATAATATCGAACGATCGATGGAGGCGACATGACACTGGAGCAGCTCAGAATATTCGCAGAGGTAGCAGCGCGTCAGCACATCACGAAGGCGGCGGCTCACCTGAACATGACCCAGTCGGCCGTCAGCGCCGCAATCACCGCATTGGAGACACGACACGGCGTCACCCTCTTCGACCGCGTCGGCCGCTCGATCGTGCTGAACCGGACCGGCCAACTGTTCCTGAAGGAAGCACAGGCCGTGCTGACCAGCGCAAAGGCGGCAGAGGCCGCCCTGATGGACCTCTCCGGCCTCATGCATGGCGAGCTCACGATCATGGCAAGCCAAACGATCGGCGGCTATTGGCTGTCGCCGCGGCTTGCCGCGTTCCGCCGAAATTATCCGGGCATCGAATTGGCAATCCGCATCGGCAACACTGCCGAAGTGTCTGACGCCGTTGCCAATGGCGAGGTGGAAGTGGGCCTTATCGAGTGGCCGAGCGACAGGCGCGGCGTTTCGGCAAGGCAGGTCGCCCTAGACGAGATGATCGTCGTCGTTGCCTCCAATCACCCCTGGGCGGACGGCAAATCACGCGGCCCGAGCGATTTTCCTCAGACGCAGTGGGTACTGCGCGAACAGGGGTCCGGCACCCGCCTCGCCTTCGAAAGCCTTCTGCAAAGAACCGGTCTCGATATCGATGCGCTTGATGTGGCGATGGTGCTACCGGAGAACGAGCCGCTCGTCGGCATCGTCGAAGCTGGCATCGGCGCGACGCTGATGTCACGCAGCGTTGTTTCTATGAAGCTCCGCAACGGTCTTCTCACCGAGGTGAATGTGCCGCCCCTGCCCCGTCCCTTCTTCTTGCTGCGCCATGAGGAGCGCTATCGCAGCAAGGCGGCCGATGCTTTCGATGCGATGATCTCAGGCTGATGCCTGCTTGAGTTGGCGTCCGTAGATCAGTGCTTCGGCCTCATGCTGCGGCATCGGTCTGCCGAGAAGATAGCCCTGCACCTCGCCAAATCCCTCGGCCCGCAGCTTCTGCAACTGCTCCTCGGTCTCGATGCCTTCAGCGAGCGTAACCGCATTGAAGCCGGAGCCGATGCCGGCCACGGCTCGCACGATGGCCAGATTGCCGGGATCCGTCTCGATGCCGGACACGAAGCTGCGGTCGAGCTTGATCTTGTCGAAGGTGAAGGCGCGCAGATAGCTGAGCGACGAATAGCCGGTGCCGAAATCGTCGATGGCAATGCGAACGCCGAGTTCCTTCAGCGCCCGAAGCAACGGCAGGCTCTGCGCCACATCGGCCAGGAAGACGGATTCGGTGATCTCGATTTCCAGTCGTTCAGGACGCAGACCCGCCTCATCGAGTGCGCCAACAACGCTGGAAAGCAGGCTCGCATGGCGGAACTGGCTGACGGAAAGATTGACCGCAATTTTCAGATGGTCCGGCCAGGAAGCGGCAGCACGGCAGGCCTCCCGCAAAACCCAATCACCGATCGGAATGATGAGCCCTGTCTCCTCCGCCAGCGGAATGAATTCCATCGGCGCCACGAGGCCGCGCATCGGATGCCGCCAGCGGATCAGCGCCTCGAAACCGCCGATGCCGTCGTTTTCGAGCTGCACGATAGGCTGGTAGTAAAGCTCGAATTGCCCGTGTTCCAGCGCATCCCGCAATTCGCCGGTCAGATGATGCCGGCGCTCGGCCTCAAGCCGCATCGCCGGCTCATAGAAACGATAGGTCGAGCGTCCGCTTTCCTTGGCGGCGTAGAGCGCGAGATCGGCATGGCGCATCAGTACATCGGCCTCGCCGGCATCGACAGGCGCCAGCGCAATGCCGATGCTGCAGGTGACATGCTCCCGGGTGCCATCAAGATCAAAAGCTCTGGCAAGCGACTTGAGCAGCAGATCGGCGAAACGCTCTGCCCGATCGGCCTCGACAAGCTGCAGCACGACCGCGAATTCATCGCCGCCGAGACGCGCCACGAGGTCGCCCTCATCGCCAAGCGCCAGCAAACGCTCCGCCACCTGGCAGAGAAGCGCATCGCCGGCGGCATGGCCCTTGCTGTCATTGATCGTCTTGAAGTGGTCGACGTCGATGTAGAGCAGTGCCACCGGCTTTTCGATCGAAGCGGTAATGGCCTGCTTGCGGATATGTTTGGAGAAGGCGGCGCGGTTCGGCAGGCGGGTCAGCGAGTCATGCATGGCAAGATGCGCAAGCCTCGCCTCCACTGCACGCTCCTCCGTCACGTCGTGAGAGATGCCCAGCAGATAGCGCGGCTCCTTCCCTTCAGACGCCGGCAGGGCACGCTTGACGGTGCGAAGGATCCGCTTGCCGCCGTCGGCCCGCTCCATTGTCTCCTCGAAGCTGATCGTCGCACCGGCGACGAACGCCTCGTGATCCTGCTCGTGAAAGATGTCGGTCTGCTCAGAGGGGAAGAAGTCCCGGTCCACGCGTCCAACCACGTCGCCGGGATGAAAGCCCATGATCTCGCCGCACGCCTCGTTCAGCAGGATGTAGCGGCCATCCTCTTCCATATCCTTCACGAAGACGCCGACCGGCAGGTTGTCGACGATGCTGTCTAGCAGCGAACGTGTATCGGTGATCTGGCGCTGTGCGGCATTCACCTCGGTTCGATCCTGCACGATCGCCAGGATCGCGACCCTTCCTTCGAAGCGCACTTCTCGGCCGTAGGTCAGAACCTCGATGGCCTCGCCATTGGCCTTCATATGCGTCCAGCGCTCGGCCTTCTCCATATCGGTCCGGTCATGAACGGCGCTGAGCATCCGCTCCCGCTCGGCAGCTGGGCGGATATCGAGCACGGTCATGCCCTGATAATCCTCTGCGCTGTAGCCATAGAGCATGAGCGCCGCATCATTGACGATCAGGAAGCGGAGCGTATCCGGATCGTAGACCCACATTGGAGAAGGATGCGTCGTAAACAGCGAACGGAAATCATCAACAAGAGCTTCGGACTGCCCGGATATCGTCTGAAACGAGGCCATTGAGAAATTCACGCAAAATTGGAACCAATATTGAAAGTGGTATAGCCGAGAAAGCTAAATAAAATCACAATCATAAGAGGCCTAAACTTTGAGCGCACGCCCGTAAAATAAGCAGTGAAAGTTTCTCAAACCAGCCATTTCGCGGTTCAGTTGAAAGTTTCAGTGGTAGGTCAAAGCAAAGTCGCGAACGCGTGCCGATTATCAGGTGGAACCAAATCATTTCCAAAGAGTTATTTCCCGTTGAAAATACAACCCATCGGCAGGGAGGCGATGATGGGGACATCCGCAATGACAGATCATGATAAGATCCGGGAATGGATCGAAACACGCGGTGGCCATCCCGCCCGGATGAAAAGCGGCCTGGTCGGCGTTGATTTCGGCAGGCAGGAAAGTTCTATCGAGAACATTTCCTGGGACGAGTTCTTCAGGGTTTTCGACGCGAGCAGAGACACTTTCCTGCATCACGACGCCGACGCCACCCGCCACTGATCGCAGGTCGCCAACGACATGCGCTGAACCATAAAAAAACCGGCACGGAGACCGGGCCGGTTTTTCATGTCTTTCCTTGGGAGGAAAACTCAGTCGACGTTGAAGGCCAGCAGCTTTGCCTGGCGGATCGCGGAATTGGCCGTCAGCTTGCCCAGAACGACGTCGTCAACCGCGGCGTCAACATAGAGCAGAGCAATGGCATCGCCGCCCTGCTTATCGCGGCCAAGTTGGAAGTTGGCGATATTGACGCCGGCAGCACCAAGCGTCGTGCCGATGAAGCCGATCATGCCGGGAACGTCGGTATTGGCGATGTAGATCATGTGGCTGCCGACATCGGCGTCGAGGTTGATGCCCTTGATCTGGATGAAGCGTGGCTTGCCGTCGGAGAAGACCGTGCCGGCAATCGAGCGCGTCATGGATTCCGTGGTCACCGTCAGTTTGATGTAGCCGTCGAAGACGCCCGACTTGTCGCGCTTGACCTCGGAAAGGATAACACCCTTTTCCTTGATCATGATCGGTGCCGAAACCATATTGACGTCGGCCACCTGCGAACGGATCAGGCCGGCGAGAACCGCCGAAGTCAGTGCGCGGGTGTTCATGTTGGCCGTGACGCCATCATAAAGGATTTCGATTTCCTTGATCGGCTCTTCCGTAACCTGGCCGACGAAGGCGCCGAGAACATCGGCGAGCTTGATGAACGGCTTCAGGATCGGCGCTTCCTCAGCGGTGATCGACGGCATGTTGATGGCGTTCGAAACCGCACCCTTGACGAGGTAGTCCGCCATCTGCTCGGCAACCTGTAGAGCAACGTTTTCCTGCGCTTCGGTGGTCGAGGCGCCGAGATGCGGCGTGCAGACGACGTTTGGCAGCCCAAAGAGCGGGCTTTCCTTGGCGGGCTCGACTTCGAAGACGTCGAAGGCCGCACCAGCAACATGGCCGGACTTGATGGCTTCGGCAAGCGCTGCCTCATCGACGAGACCGCCGCGCGCGCAGTTGATGATGCGAACGCCGGGCTTGGTCTTCGCAAGCGCTTCCTTGTTCAGGATGCCGCGCGTCCTGTCGGTCATAGGCACATGCAGCGTGATGAAATCAGCATGGGCCAACAGTTCGTCGAGCTCGACCTTGGTGACGCCCATCTCCTCGGCGCGCTCCTTGGAGAGGAACGGGTCATAGGCGATGACATGCATCTTCAGGCCGATGGCGCGGGCACAGACGATGGAGCCGATGTTGCCGGCGCCGATGACGCCGAGCGTCTTGCCGGTGATTTCGACACCCATGAACTTCGACTTCTCCCACTTGCCGGCCTGCGTGGAGGTGTCGGCAGCCGGAAGCTGGCGGGCAACCGCAAACATCAGGGCGATCGCATGTTCAGCCGTCGTGATCGAGTTGCCGAAGGGCGTGTTCATGACGATGATACCGCGGCGCGATGCGGCCGGGATATCGACATTGTCGACGCCGATACCGGCACGGCCGACGACCTTGAGGTTTTTGGCGGCTTCGATGATCTTCTCAGTCACCTTCGTGGCGGAACGGATGGCGAGACCATCATAGTTGCCGATGACTTCGAACAGCTTGTCCTTGTCCTTGCCGAGCTGTGGCTGGAAATCGACTTCGACGCCGCGATCGCGGAAGATCTGGACGGCGGTTTCCGACAGTTCGTCGGATACGAGAACGCGAGGTGCCATGAGGGCCTCCTTCAAAGGGTTCAGCGATGAATGAATTCGGAATGCGGGGCTCCGCCATCAGGCGGAGCCGGATGCGATCACGTCAGGCAGCAGCCTGGGAAAGCGCTGCTTTCTGGGTTTCAAAGGCCCAGGAAAGCCAAGGCATCAGCTTCTGCATGTCAGCGGTTTCGATCGTGGCACCAGCCCAGATGCGCAGGCCCGACGGAGCGTCACGGTAAGCGCCAATGTCGTAAGCGACGCCTTCCTTTTCGAGGAGAGCGACGAGGCCTTTGGCGAAATTCGCTTGGCCATCGGCATCGAGAGCAGCCACATCCTTGTCGACGATCTTCAGGCAGATCGACGTATTGGATTCGATCTCCGGCTTGACAGCCAGATTGGCGATCCAGTCGTTCGCTGCGACGAAATCAGCGATCGTCTTGGCATTGGCGTCAGCGCGGGCAATCAGGCCCTTGAGGCCGCCGAGCTGCTTGGCCCAGAGAAGCGCATCGATATAATCCTCGACGCAGAGCATCGACGGCGTGTTGATCGTCTCACCCTGGAAGATGCCTTCGATCAACTTGCCACCCGACGTCAGGCGGAAGATCTTCGGCAGCGGCCATGCCGGTTGGTAGGAGACCAGACGCTCGGCAGCACGCGGCGACAGGATAAGGATGCCATGGGCACCCTCGCCGCCCAGAACCTTCTGCCAGGAGAAGGTGACGACATCGAGCTTGGCGAAATCGAGGTCCTGCGCGAAAGCGGCCGAGGTCGCATCGCAGATCGTCAGGCCCTTGCGATCAGCAGGGATAAAATCGGCGTTCGGAACACGTACGCCAGAGGTCGTTCCGTTCCAGGTGAAGACCACGTCACGGTTGAAATCGACGGTGGAAAGGTCGGGGAGTTCGCCGTAGCCGGCTTCGATCTTGCGAACGTCCTTGAGCTTCAGCTGCTTGACGACATCGGTAACCCAACCGGCGCCGAAGCTTTCCCAGGCGACCATGTCGACGCCGCGCTCACCGAGCAGCGACCAGAGCGCCATCTCGACGGCACCAGTATCGGAAGCCGGTACGATGCCGATGCGGTAATCCGCAGGCACTTCCAGAATTTCGCGGGTAAGATCGATCGCCTGCTTCAGCTTGGACTTGCCGACTTTCGCGCGGTGCGAACGGCCAAGGGCCGCATCGGAAAGAGCTTCGAGCGTCCAACCAGGACGTTTCGCGCAGGGGCCAGAAGAAAAATGAGTGTTTTGCGGACGCACGTCCGGCTTTGCGGTATTTGCCATATTGCTACCCTTCCAGATAGATGGCTCCTCGTTGGGGAGGAGTGTCCCGCCGCCGTGTTTATGGGCGAAGCCCGTCATAGTCAAGCGGGAGATGTCGTTTCTGGAGGCTATTTTGCCGCAGCAGCGATCACATCTCGGGTTAAACCGCCGCTGGCGGCGCGATCGCCTGCTTTGAAGATATCGCTGCCAATGCGGCGCGCCATCTCGATATGCGCAGCACCATTTCCTGCATCCGAATCGAGAAGCAGTTCCGACGTCACCACAGAAGCACCGCAATAGTCGAAAATGCCACAGTCGATCTGCGTCTTGATGGCGCTGAAATAACCGTGCCGCTTATAGGTACGGGCATCCGCGCCGCCGATGCCAACGAGATGGACTGGCAGATGCCTAAGCTTTTTCACAACCTTGCCGGATGTGTCGTCATAGACCCAGCCATTGGCAAAGACGCGATCGATCCAGCCTTTCATCAAGGCCGGCATGGACCATCAATGGTCAGGATAGACCAACACGAGCGAATCGGCGCGATCGATTCTCGCCTGCTCGGCGACGACATCGGCAGGTGCCTCGGCTTTCTGGCGATGAGCAGCAACATCGGCCTCGTTGAATCTGGGATCGAAAGCCTCTCCCTTCAGTCTACGATTTCGAAGGAGTTGGCGGCATCGAGTGCCGCGATGCCTTCGGCAATCCCCGCGGCAATGGAGTGACTGAGAGAGCCGGCCCGCTGAAACGAAAAAGCCGCCCTTGCGGACGGCTTTCGATAATCCTTGAAGCTATGGCCTTACTTGTAGACCGGCTGCTGCAGCGGAATTTCCGGCGGTTCGTAGGCGACTGGCTGGGCGCAGCCGCCGAAGAGATAGCGCGCGCCGACACGGGCTTCGTGGACGTTGACGCCACGGTCGCGACCCGGGCCGCCGTTTTCGTTGTAACCGAACATGTTGCCGCCATCGATATGCAGGTAGCGGTAGCCGACGTCAGCCTTGACGTTGCAGGTCACGTCGATCGAGGCGCCGGCCATGAGGGCGTAGCTGAAACGCCAGCCGCCGCGGCCGCCATGGACGACTTCATCATCGCAACCGCTGCCGTCATCGGCGCAGGCGACATTGTGGAGGTCCTTCCACTTGACGTAGGAACCACCGATACCAGCGCCGACATAGGGCGTGAAGTAGGCGTAGGTGCCGAGATCGACATAGGCGTTGGCAAGCAGCGTGTAGGCCGTCATCGACGATACGTCTCTCGACGTACATGCGACCACGCAGGCGCCGAAGGCCGCCCCACCGCCAACCGTCGAACCGCGGAAGTCGGACTTGGTCAGATAGTCGAAGGTCAGGTCGGTGCGCAGATAGCTGTTGATCTGGTAACCGACACCACCGCCAACCGTCCAGGCATCATCAAGGTCAGCATCGTCGAAATCGGCTTCGAGAGCATTGCTGCCCTGGAAGAACTTTGCGCCGCGCAGGTCGGTGAAGGCGTAGCCGACATCACCGCGCAGATACCAGCCGGTCGATTCGCTGACGGCGACTTCCGGCGGCTGTTCCGGGATGGGTTCGACCGGAGCAAGATCGGCAGAATAGGCATTCGACGCGATCAACAGCGCGGCGAAGATACCGGACAAAGTTCGTTTCATGGATTCACTCCAGTCGGTTGCGTCGGCGCGTTGCAGGCCGCCAAAACGGATATGCTTTTTATGGATAATGAATCGGAAACGTTAAAAGCTGCTTAACCATAAGAAGTAATACGAATATTCACGGCAGAACATGTTTCGAAAAGTAATCTGCCCGCCTCGACTTCCCGAATCGGAAAGACGACGAATAAAAAGCCGGGCGAACTTTCACGCTTGCAAACGACGGATGAGCAAGGACGGTAAATCGCATCACCCCACATGATCCTCCGGGATCGAACCGCTTAAGGCAAATCGAAGATTTTTCCACAGAGGATCAGCCAGCGTATGCAGAACAGCAACAGGCAGGCCGCCGATACCATTACCGATCTCTACGAACGGCATGCCAAAGTCTGGGATACAAGCCGCGGCAAGACCCTTTTTGAACGGATCTGGCTGGATCGCTTCACCGCACTGATCCCGCGAGGCGGGTCAATCCTCGATATCGGCTGCGGTTCCGGCGAACCTCTCGCGCGTCATTTCATCGAAAGCGGCCACGCAGTGACCGGCATCGATTCCTCACCCAGCCTGATCGACATGTGCCGGACACGCTTTCCAAACTCCAATTGGCACGTCGCAGACATGCGCAGCCTCTCGTTTGGCAGAAGTTTCAATGGGCTGGTTGCCTGGGACAGTTTCTTCCACCTGCCCTTCGAGGACCAGCGGCGCATCTTCCCGCTATTTCGCACGCATTCGAAGCCGGGAACGGCGCTGATGTTCACCAGCGGCCCGGCGCATGGCGAAGCTATGGGTGTCTTCGTCGGTGAACCACTTTATCACAGCAGCCTCAGCCCGGATGAATACCGCGCCCTGCTCGCCGAACACGGCTTTACGGTCGTCGCCCACAAGGCCGAAGACCCCACTTGCGGCAATCACACGGTCTGGCTCGCCCAACGCCAATAAACCAGCGCCAATAAAAAAGCCGGCACGAAGGCCGGCTTTCAATCCTTTTTTGCGACGCTTTCAGGCGGCGCTGCGTACGCTCGAAATCGTGCCGATCAGATCGTTGACGATGCGCTCGATCTGCGCACGGTCGTCGCCTTCCGCCATGACGCGGATCAGCGGCTCGGTGCCGGAAGGGCGGATGACGAGACGGCCATTCTTGGAAAGCTCGGCTTCCGCGTCGGCAATCGCCTTGACCACCTGCAGATCTTCCAGCGGCTTGCCGCCGGTAATGCGGACATTGCGCAGAAGCTGCGGCACCGGCTCGAAGCGACGGCAGATTTCGCTGACCGTTTTGCCGGTACGCTTGACGGCCGCCAGAATCTGCAGAGCGGCAACGAGCCCGTCGCCTGTTGTGCCGTAATCCGAAAGCACGATATGGCCGGACTGCTCGCCGCCGACATTGTAGTTGTGCTGGCGCATGTGCTCGACGACATAACGGTCGCCGACCTTCGTACGGGCAAGGCCGAGGCCCTTGTCTTCGAGGAAACGCTCGAGGCCAAGATTGGACATGACAGTCGCAACGATACCGTTGCCGCGCAGCTGCTGGCTCTCTGCCCAGCTTTCGGCGATGACGGCCATCAGCTGATCGCCATCGACGATCGAGCCGTTTTCATCGACGATGATGACGCGGTCCGCATCGCCATCGAGCGCAATGCCGATATCGGCGCGCACCTCATCAACCTTCTTCTGCAAGGCGACCGGGCTGGTGGAGCCGCAATTCAGGTTGATGTTGGTACCGTTCGGATCGTTGCCGATCGTCACCACGTCGGCGCCGAGCTCCCAGAGAACGGCAGGTGCCACCTTGTAGGCCGCACCGTTGGCGCAGTCGACCGCGACGCGCAGGCCCTGCAAGGTCACATCGCGCGGCAAGGTGCGTTTGACGTGCTCGAGATAGCGGTAGATATCGCCATCGACGCGCTTGGCTCGGCCTATTTCCTCAGCCTTGGCAAGTTGTCCCGATAGATCCTTGTCGAGCAGGTCCTCGATCTGCGCTTCGATGTCATCGGAGAGCTTGTAGCCATCAGGACCGAAAAGCTTGATACCGTTATCTTGGAACGGATTGTGCGAGGCCGAAATCATCACGCCGATATCGCAGCGCAGCGAGCGCGTCAGCATGGCAACCGCAGGTGTCGGAATAGGACCGAGCAGGAAGACGTCCAGGCCTGCCGCGGTAAAGCCGGCCACGAGGGCATTCTCCAGCATATATCCCGACAGGCGCGTGTCCTTGCCGATCACTACACGATGACGGTGGGCGCCGTTACGGAAAATCGTCCCTGCGGCGATGCCGACCCGCATCGCAAGATCCGGCGTCATAGGGAAGATGTTGGCTTGGCCTCGGATGCCGTCCGTCCCAAAATAGCGTCTTTTCATATGCACTCCTGCGCTTTCCGCGCGCCGTAGAAGCTTAGGCATTCCTCAAACAAGAATCCGGCTTCAAAGATTGGTGCTGCGCCCGAAACCTTGATCAGACTTGTCTTTAGTCAGCGGAATGCCACAAAACCGCGTAACCGGCACGTAAATTACCAAGAAAACTGATTATATCCTGTTACTAATATTAAAAGGGCCGGATTCCCTGTGGAAATCCGGCCCTTTAGGCAAATTGCTGTTCAATTTCAGTGAGGCTGCGGTTCCAGCCCACCCTCGGGTTCATCACCCTTGGAAGCAGGGCGCGCACCGGCCTTCGGCACGGCAGAGCCGCGGCTCGGAGGCGAATCATCGCCAAGATCGCGCGCAGGCTTTTCGCCACGGATCAGAGCCTTGATCTCTTCGCCGGTCAGCGTCTCGTATTCGAGCAGCCCTTCGGCGAGAGCGACGAACTCGTCATGCTTTTCCGTCAGGATCGTGCGAGCCTGCGTATAGGCCTCGTCGATGAGGCGGCGCACTTCGTTGTCGATCTTCTGCGCGGTCGCTTCGGAGACGTTCTTCGACTGCGAAACCGAATGACCGAGGAAGACCTCCTGCTGGTTCTCACCATAGGCAACTTGGCCGAGCTCGTCAGAGAAGCCCCACTGGGTGACCATCGCACGGGCAAGCTTGGTCGCCTGCTCGATGTCGGAGGAAGCACCCGAAGTAATGTTCTCCTTGCCGAAGGTCAGTTCTTCAGCAACGCGGCCGCCCATCATGATGCAAAGGCGCGAGATCATCCATTTGTAGCTCATCGAGTAGCGGTCGCCCTCGGGAAGCTGCATGACCATGCCGAGCGCACGGCCACGCGGAATGATCGTTGCCTTGTGCAGCGGATCGGCGACGGCGACGTTCAGCGCGGTGATCGCGTGACCGGCCTCGTGATAAGCGGTGAGCTTTTTTTCCGCTTCGGTCATGGCCGAAGAGCGGCGCTCCGCACCCATCATGATCTTGTCCTTGGCGTCTTCGAATTCCTGCATAGTCACGACACGCTTGTTGCGGCGGGCGGCCATCAGGGCAGCTTCGTTGACGAGGTTCATCAAGTCCGCACCGGAGAAACCGGGCGTACCGCGAGCCAGAACCTTGAGATCGACATTCGGTGCCAGCGGAACGTTGCGGGCATGAACCTTCAGGATGCGTTCGCGACCGACGATGTCTGGGTTCGGAACGACGACCTGGCGGTCGAAACGGCCCGGACGCAGCAGCGCCGGATCGAGAACGTCGGGACGGTTGGTCGCGGCGATCAGGATGATGCCTTCATTGGCTTCAAAACCGTCCATCTCGACGAGGAGCTGGTTCAGCGTCTGTTCGCGTTCATCGTTACCGCCGCCGAGACCGGCGCCACGATGGCGGCCGACGGCGTCGATTTCGTCGATGAAGATGATGCAGGGTGCATTCTTCTTCGCCTGCTCGAACATGTCGCGGACGCGGCTTGCACCGACACCGACGAACATTTCGACGAAGTCCGAACCGGAAATGGTAAAGAATGGCACGTTGGCTTCGCCGGCAACCGAGCGGGCGAGCAGCGTCTTACCGGTACCCGGAGGGCCGACAAGCAGCACGCCGCGCGGGATCTTGCCGCCGAGGCGCTGGAACTTCTGCGGGTCACGCAGGAACTCAACGATCTCTTCCAGGTCCTGCTTGGCTTCATCAACGCCGGCAACGTCATCGAAGGTCACGCGGCCATGCGCCTCGGTCAGAAGCTTGGCCTTGGATTTACCGAAGCCCATCGCGCCGCGAGAACCGCCCTGCATCTGCCGCATGAAGAACAGCCAGACGCCAAGGATCAAGAGCATCGGCAGCAGCGTTCCGAGATAGCTCAGGAAGCCGGAGGAACCATCGGTTTCCGGGCGCGCAGTGACAGCGACATTCTTGGATTGCAGGCGATCGAGCAGATTGTCGTCGATCACAGGCGAATAGGTCTGGAAGGTATTGTTATTCTCCAGATATGTTCCGGTCAGCCTGTTACCGGTGACCACGACATCCTTCACGCGGCCCGCATCGACCTCACGCAGGAACTGCGAATAAGGAACTTCACGCGAACCCGTCTGCGCCGGAGCCGTCTGGAACATACTGAAAAGGGCGATCAGCAGAAGCGCTATGATCGCCCACAAGGCGAAATTACGTAAGTTAGGGTTCATTGAACTCCCCAGCACTGGACAGTCGCCTCATGGCGGCCGTCATATTTGGTCTCTAACATAGGGTTGCGCCAAGCCATTGCCAAGGCGATCCACTCCGTCAGATCGTTTTTCCGTCAATACTTCTTAAAGGCGGCTCCGCATAGGGCACCCTTGAGAAAACTGCCGAAAGCCTCTCGGCAAAGGTGAAATCAAATCGTGTCAAAAAGCGGTCGAAGGCTGCAAAATGGGGCGTCAAATCGACGGATCGGGCGAATTCCGGCGATAAAAGCCCTTGCCCTGCGGATATGGCCGGCCCAGAAGCCGCAGCCCGTTTCCACGCCGCCTTGGGAAGACCCGGGCTCCAATCCCCCTTGTCTTGCCTGTCATCGAAATCCGGCGAGCCCAAGTCGGGCGCGGAAGGCCCGTCACGCATTGTTGCCTCATTCACCGAGCCGGCGCGTGTCGTAATTTCTATGGTCTCTGACGACCTGTTTCTCGCTTCAAATCTTCCATCCCAAACCCCGGCTTCTCCCGACCGAAGCACCAGAGGCAGGATTCCCCGGCTCTCACGTGCCAGATAAAGCCCGTCACGCCGCAAATCGAATACCACACGGCCGACAGTCATTCGCCCCGGCTTGCCACCTGTGGCGAATGCAAGAAGCCGCTCCATCTGTTTCCTTCCCGGCACAAACGGCTGCCCACCAAAAACGGCCGTCAAACGGCCAAGTGCATAATCAAGAACTCTGCGATCCTGCCTCAACCCGCCAGGCATCACCTGCCCGAGCAAACCGCCATGAAGCCTGAAATGGCGATGCAGCCATTCGGCTCCATCAGAAGAAAGAGCCAGACGCTCTTCCCAAGCACGAGAGATATCCGTCTCGGCAGCGCCCTCAATGGAAAGCTGCCGGCGCGTCCGCACACGCTCGTATTTCATATCTTCGTTGCTGGGATCGTCGATCCACGTCACGCTACGCGCGGTCAGGAAGCGACGTATATCTGCCCGGGTGGAAAAAAGCAGCGGCCGAAGGATCCAGAAATGCCGGTCGAACAGCACCGCATCCGCGATGCCGGTCGAAATCTGCTCCGTCCGCATTCCACGCATATGCAGTGTTTCGCGCTGATCGTCCAGCGTATGTCCTGTCACGATGAGATCAGCGTCGAAGGCTTCCGCCGCCTCGGCAAGAAGACCGTAACGCGCCTCGCGTGCCGCCGCCAAGATACCGGTTTTCGGCTTCTCCCCCTGCCAGACCATCGTCCGGTGCGGAATGCCCATTGATGCGCAGAGAGTTGCGACCCGGCTGGCCTCATCCGCGGATTCGCGGCGCAGCGCATGGTCGACCGTCGCGGCACAAAGGGAAATGGAAAGATCGGATGCGGCCTTCAGCGCTTCATGGAGCACCAGGAGCAGGCCACTGGAATCGCTTCCGCCTGAGATCGCGACAAGAATGCGCGTGGGTATCTTCAGCAAAGCGAGGAAACGGTCGATTGCCGCCTCGGGAGAAATCGGATCTTCCGGAAACAAACCGGAAGGCCCTAGCAGGCGAGACGCTTCTGTTCGCTCGCGACCTTGTTTATGACGGCACGGGAGGCTTTCGGATACCGCTTACTGACTTCGCGCAGGGTCGCACAGGCCGTATCGGTATTGTCGAGAGCGGCAAGCGACATGCCGAGCTTCAGCAGCATCTCGGGCGCCTTTTCGGACGTGCCGTATTTTTGATGAGCGTTCAGGAAAGTCTTGGCCGATTCGTTGAACTTGCCCTGCGAATAAAGCGCCTCGCCGAGCCAGAAATTGGCATCCGCAGCGCGCGAGCTGTTCGGATAACGGGAGATGTACTGCGTGAATTCCTGCTCCGCCGTCGCGTAGTCGCCGGAAAGCACATGGCCATAGGCAGCCCTGTACTGATCACCCTCGCTGCCGAGCGAAGCAGTCTGCTGTGGCGCCGCCGCATCCGGTAGCGGCGCGGAACCGACCGTCGCATTCTTGTTCATGCTATTGCCAACGGGATTGCCGTTTTGGTCGAAATCCATAGAGCCGAGCTCGCGCGGCGGCTGGCCGAGGCCGTCATTGGCCGGCGCGTTGGTGGAGGGAGCCGTTTCGGCTCCCTGTGGGGCTTGAATGACCTTGGCGATATCATCGCCACCGCCTGATGCCGGTGGAGCGACGTCTGCTTCACTCTTCTTCACCGGCGTTTTGGCAGCACCGCCACCAGTTCCTGCGCCGCCGCCCGTCTTTTCGAGCTGCTGGAAGCGGAATTCATTGTCTTCCTGCTGCTTGCGGATCGTCTCCTGCATCTGGAGGAGCTGATAGCTCATTTCCTCGATACGACCGTTCAACTGCCGCATCTGGTCTTCCATCTGCTGAATGCGGACTTCCGCTCCGCTGCTCTGCACGTTGACAACCGGCGCTGCCGGCTGGCTCTGTTGCGCAGATTGGCCGCCGATGTGCAAGCCGAAGAACGAAGCGGAATAAGCCGCTCGCTCGCTCCCGGTCACGGCCGCAAGGCACAGCATGCCTGCCACGACTAGTTTCTTCATTTTTGTATCGTCCTGTCCCAGTGATTCTTCGCGCCCCGATGGCACGACAGGAGATTTTTCCAATTGCTCTCAAAAAGCAACGGAGTCTGGCCAAAGTGTGGTCAAAAAGAAAGGCGGCCCGCAAGGAGCCGCCTCGTCAAATTCCGGCTTTTGCCGAAAATTACATGCCTGCGCCGCCGAGAACGGTAACGGCACGGCGGTTCTGCGACCAGCACGAAATGTCGTCGCAGACGGCGACCGGACGTTCCTTGCCGTAGGAGATCGTCTTCATGCGCTGGGCTGGAACACCGCGCGAAGCGAGATAATCCTTGGCAGCTGCAGCGCGGCGAGCGCCGAGAGCGAGGTTATATTCGCGCGTGCCGCGCTCGTCGGCATGGCCTTCGACCGTGATCTGGTAGTTCGGGTAGCGACCGAGCCACTGAGCCTGACGGTCGAGCGTCTGGGCAGCATCGGCGCGGATCGACGTGGAGTCGGTGTCGAAGAAGATACGGTCGCCGACATTAACCGTGAAGTCCTGGGCAGAGCCCGGCGTTGCCGCACCTGCACCGAGGCCGAGATCGCCGGCGCTGTTCGGCACGTTCTTCTTGTTGGCGCAGCTTGCGAGAGCAAGGCCGGCGACAAGCGCGATCATGACGGGGTTACGGGCAAAATTCTGCATGCGGCTCATTGCCGGGGTGTGAATTCGGCTCATGGCCGGGTCTCCTTGCGACTTCAATCAGGGTTTCCGGACAGTAACCGCACTGGGTTAACCGGCCATCAAAGATTATGGTTAACGATTCGTTGATTTGTCCCTGCATCGCCCATTTTCAGGACTTTGCGGCGACATGAAGGCGAGTTTCCGCCCCTCCACTACTCAAGAAGCGGCGACCAGGCCGGGTCCGAGCCATAGGCCGGCGTCTTGATGGCCTGTTCGTTATAGCCCGTCAGATCGATCGAATAGAGCTGCGGACCACCCGCACCTGCTGCCTGACGGAAGAACATGATAACACGACCATTCGGCGCCCAGGTCGGGCCTTCGTTATGGAAACCGGTCGTCAGAATGCGCTCGCCCGAGCCATCCGGCTTCATGACGCCGATCGAGAACTTGCCGCCCGACTGTTTGGTGAAAGCGATCAGATCGCCGCGCGGCGACCAGACCGGCGTGGAATATCGGCCGTCACCGAAGGAGATGCGGGTCTGGCCCGAACCGTCGGCATTCATCACATAGATCTGCGACTGTCCGCCGCGGTCGCTTTCAAAGGCGACTCGGTTGCCGTCAGGCGAATAGGAGGGCGAGGTATCGATTGCGGCCGTGGATGTCAGGCGAGTCGTCGTGCGCGAACGCAGGTCCATCGTATAGATGTTCGAGTTGCCTTCCTGCTGCAGGCTCATGATGACCTTCTGGCCATCAGGAGAAAAGCGCGGCGAGAAGGTCATGCCCGGGAAGTTACCGACAACTTCGCGCTGTCCGGTTTCGAGCTGGAGCAGATAGACTCGCGGCTGCTGGTTGGCGAAGGACATGTAGGTCACTTCCTGCCGGTTCGGCGAGAAGCGCGGCGTCAGCACGAGGTCGCTGCCATCGGTCAGCATGCGCACGTTGAAGCCGTCCTGGTCCATGATCGCCAGCTGGCGCTTGCGCTGCTGCTTGGGACCGGATTCGGAAACGAAGACGACACGGGTATCGAAATAGCCCTCTTCACCGGTGATCTGCTTGTAGATTGCGTCGGCAATGATATGGGCGACGCGACGCCAGTTCTCAGGCTGCGTGTAGAACTGCTGGCCGGTCATCTGCTGGCCGGCAAACGGATCCCACAGACGGAATTCAGCACGAAGGCGCCCGTCCGCTTCCTGGGTAACGCGACCGGTCACAAGCGCCTGAGCATTAATGACCTTCCAGTCTTCGAAGCGCGGTGCAGCGTCGGGATTGGAAATTTTCTCGATGAAGGCCGTCTTGCTGATCGGCGCAAACAAACCGGATCGCTGCAGGTCGGCGGCGATGACCTGAGAAACCTGCGCGCCCATATCGCCCTGCAAAAAGTCCGTCACCGCAATCGGCAGCGGCTGAACGTTACCTTTTCGAATGTCGATGGTGACCAACGCATTGGCCGGCGTCGCGAAGACGGCAGCGGTCATCAGACCGGCTGCGATCGCAATGGCGCGGAAGAAGGAACACTTTGTCATACCAAACAGCCTTTCAGCATCTATGGAGTCGGATCGCCGGGTTCGAAGCGCAGGACAACTTCTTTCCAGGATTCGTATTTGTCTTTCGGAAGTGTGGTGAATGGCGATGCGCGCTGCACTGCACGGAGAGCTGCAGCCGACAGACCTTGCCGTGCAGCTTCATCGCCGCCTGAAGCCGTCACCAGCGGCGACCCTTTGATCGCACCAGTCCTGCTAAGCTTCAGGTGAACGGTGATCAGAACCTTGCCACCGTCCAGCAAGCCCGCAGGGATATTGAAATACGTCGCTACCGCCTGCTGTATCGCCTCCGCTGACGCATCGGCTGTTGCTGCCCCAGCTGACTGTGCCGATGCCTCAAAGGCGCAGCCCAGAATCGTGCCGAGCACTGCGGCGGCTGCAAGGGACTTATTGCCATGGGACAGGTCCGTCAGCATCTAGATTCCCATGCTGCTCGGATCGAAGTTCAGTTCGACCTCATTCCAAGCGTCATACTTGTCCTTCGGAAGCATCGAGAAGGGCGCGGATTTCATGACAGCTCTGTAGGCGCCACTTTCCAGCGCACGTCGCGTGGAATCGCTGCTGCTACCGCCCGAGGACTCAACTTCGGGCTGGCCGATAATGTTACCATCCTTATCGAGCTTCATATGTACCCTAATGACCATGCCGGAAAGGCCTTCCATTCCGGGAGTGATCAGCCAGTTACCTTCGATCAAACCTTGCAGCGCATTCTCTTCGCTTTGGCTGAGTTTCGAGCCGCCCGTGCTCTTCTTCGCGCCCAAGGATGCTTCCTGCGTCGAACGCTTGGCGCCACCGGCAGATGGATCGGTCTTGTTCAGCAGCGCAGAGATCTCGTCCGCGTTGAAGTCGCTCTTCATCGACGAGGCGGATTTCGCCACTTCGCGCTTCTGATCGTCCTTCTTCTTGTCAGTCGGCTTTTCAGCGGCCTTCGGCTGATCCGGTGTCTTCTCCGGCGGCTTTTCGGCCGGCTTCTGTTCCGGCGGCTTCACCTGCGGCTTGACGACCGGCGTCGGCACCTTGTCCGGCAACGCTTCCGCATCCGGCTTCGGCGGCTCTTCAGGCTTTGCCTGCTCTTCCGGCGGTTTTTCCTCCGGCTTCGGCGGCGTCACCTCGACCGGCTTCGGCGGCGGAATGGAGGCAACCTCCTTCGGCTGCTCGACCTCGGTCTCTTCCTTGTTGACTTCCTTGACGTCGTTCGGCTTCGGATCGACCTGCGGCAGAGGCTTTTCGCTCGAATTGGCGGCAGCCGCCTCACTATTGCTCGGCTTGGCGTTCGGAACCGGTGGCGTCTTCAAATCGACATTGTTGTCGCCGGCATTTTCGGCCGGTTGCGGGATCGGCGGCCGTGTCGTCGGCACGGGTGCAGAGGTCTCCTTCTTCGGAGCTTTCTTGTCCCCCCGCTGTAACTGCGTGATGGATTCCACCGGCACGAGATCGACCGGCATCGCCTCGAAATCCTCCACCTTGAAGGATTCCGGAGCACTCAGCGACACCAGCGCCCAGGTAAGCACCAGCCCGTGCAGAACCGCAGATGTGACGACGCTGGTCTTCATCTTGAGCGTTACTGGTCCTTCTTCTGCTGCGTCACGAGGCCGATATTCTTGAAGCCTGCGCCCTGGATGCGGGCCATGACGTCGGCAATCACACCGTAAGGCGCGGTCGCATCGCCGCGCACGAAGATGCGCTCGTTGTAGCCTGTTGTGGCGATCGCCTCGAGCTTTGCAGCAATTTCCTCGGCCGGGATCGGCGTTTCCTGCAGATAGACTTCGCCGCTGTTCTTGACCGAAATCGTGATCGGCTGCGTTTCGGAATTCAGGGCCTTGGCCTGCGTTTCCGGCAGATCGATCGGCACGCCGACCGTCATCATCGGCGCCGCCACCATGAAGATGATGAGCAGCACGAGCATGACGTCGACGAGCGGCGTCACGTTGATTTCGGAGATCACACCCTTGTTGCGGCCACCGCGGCGGCGGCGTCCGCCGCCCCCTCCGCTATTGCCGCCTACAGCCATACCCATAGTCGTCTACTCCGTTACTGCGCAGCCTGGCGCGGCTGCAGCTTCTCGTCGATCTGGCGCGAAAGGATGGCGGAGAATTCATCCGCAAAGCCTTCCATGCGACCCGAGAGCTTGCCCGCGTCGGCGGAGAACTTGTTGTAGGCGATAACCGCCGGGATAGCGGCAACGAGGCCGATGGCGGTTGCGAGAAGCGCTTCCGCAATACCGGGTGCGACAACCGCGAGGTTGGTTGACTTCGAACCGGCAATTGCCTGGAATGAGGTCATGATACCGACGACCGTACCGAAGAGGCCGATGAACGGACCGGCCGAACCGATCGTCGCGAGCGACCCGAGACGGGCAGAGAGAAATTCGGATTCACGGGCGAGCGTCACGTCCATAGCGCGGTCGATACGCATCTGCAAACCGATCGGCGAACGTGCACCGCGCTCGAAGGACTTCTTCCATTCGCGCATCGCTGCGACGAAGATCGCCGCAAGGCCGGTATTGTTGCGCTCGGAAAGCGTCCGGTAGAGTTCTTCCAGCGACTGGCCCGACCAGAAGACCTGCTCGAACTTGTCGAACTGGCGACGGGCTCGGCCGTAAGCCAGATATTTGTCAATGACGATAGCCCAGGTCCACACCGAAGCGGCGATAAGGCCGAGCATGACCAGCTTGACGACGATGCCGGCCTGCATGAAAAGCGACCAGAGGCTGACGTCGGTCGTGGCTGCTGCCAATCCTACTTGTTCCATAGATCCAAAATCCCCGAATCCAAACGCCCGGCGCTTGACCGGGCGGCACGAAGTGATCACGCAAGAATGTCTGGCGGCCGCCGCCCAAAGCCCTGGTCAAGCTTCCAAGCTCTTCTTCCGCCTTCTTGCCGTCAAATTTGGTCAAAGGAAGGCGTGCGTCGCACAAACTCCGACTCCGCAAGTAAGACACCATTATGGTTAATAGATCGTTAGTGCCAGACTATGACAGCGGGAATGTCGCGGGAGATTTTGTTCCTGGATAACTTGACCGGAACATTGTCCGGTTGCTGAACACAGCGCTCATCTTGCAGCGCGGCAATTCCTTCACATAAAATTCAAGTTTTTACAAGCCCTCGATTCCGGCAGTTTGACGCAGGAAACGCAGGCATTGTCCCGGCTATTTTCAGCTTTCGGGAATGAGCATTTGCCTTGCGAGCGCCTCCGGCAACCGGCGCGGCCTGCCCTTGGCATTGATCACGGCGATGATCACCTTGGCAGCGATCAGCAGCGTGTCGTCGCGGCGGATTTCCTGGTTGAGCACCATCTTCGCGCCGCCGGCCTTTTCGGTGTGTGTGATCACGGTCAAAATGTCGTCCATGCGGGCCGGGCTTTTGAAGTCGATCTCCATGCGATGGACGACGAAAACGAGTCCTTCCTCGTCCGCATTCACGAGCTCTCGCTGCTCGACACCGAGACAGCGCAGGTAGTCGGTGCGGCCCCGTTCGAGGAAATGCAGATAGCGTGCGTGATAGACCAGACCGGAGAAATCAGTATCTTCATAATAGACCCGCTGGACGAGTCGATGGCCCGCCTCGGTGAGCTCGCCGGAAATAGAAAAACCGTGTTCCGCCATAATTTTCTCCAAACTTTCCGGCCCTCTTTGACGCAACACTTCTCGACAGGCAAGCATTGAACAATTGTCATATTTCCTAACTATCCCGATGGGAAACAACCGATGAGGAGCCAGTGGCATGAAGATTGCGGTGATGGGCGGAGACGGTTTCATCGGTTGGCCAACCTCGCTGCATCTCTCCGATGCCGGGCATGACATCCACATCCTCGACAATCTCTCCCGCCGCTGGATCGATACCGAGCTCGGCGTCCAATCGCTGACGCCGATGGACTCCATTCAGGAGCGCACTCGTATCTGGCATGCAGAAACCGGCCGCCGCATCCATTTCAATCTGATCGACCTCGCCCGCGACTACGAGCTCCTGAAGAAGTGGCTAGCGGAAAACCGGCCAGATGCGATCATCCATTTCGCCGAACAGCGCGCTGCGCCCTATTCGATGAAAAGCGACCGGCACAAGAATTACACTGTTAACAACAATGTTAGCGCCACGCATAATCTCTTGAATGCGTTGGTCGAGTTGCAGCTCGATGCGCATCTGGTCCATCTCGGCACCATGGGCGTCTATGGCTATTCGACGGTCGGCGCCGCCATCCCGGAAGGTTATCTGCCTGTCGGCATCGAGACGATGGATGGCGAAACTGCCTCCCAGGAGATTCTCTATCCATCCAATCCCGGCTCGATCTACCACATGACCAAGTGCCTGGATCAGCTGCTCTTCCAGTTCTATGCCAAGAATGACAGCCTTAGGATCACTGATCTGCATCAAGGCATCGTGTGGGGCACGCATACCGAACAGACGCGCCGCCATCCGCAGCTCATCAACCGCTTCGATTATGATGGCGACTACGGCACGGTACTGAACCGGTTTCTCATTCAGGCAGCCATCGGCTATCCGCTGACCGTCCACGGCACCGGTGGCCAGACGCGCGCCTTCATCCATATCCAGGATTCTGTCCGCTGCATCGAACTGGCGCTCAAGAATCCCCCCGCCCGCGGCTCACGCGTCGAGATCTTCAACCAGATGACGGAAACCCATCGCGTGCGCGATCTTGCGGAGATGATCGCCAAGATGGCCGGTTCCGAAGTCGTCTGGCTGCCCAATCCGCGCAAGGAAGCTGCCGAAAACGATCTGGTCGTCAGGAACGACAAGTTCCTCAGTCTCGGCCTCGATCCGATTACCCTGAAGGCCGGCCTGCTCGACGAAATCGTCGAAGTCGCCAAGAAATTCGCTTACCGTGTCGACCGCTCCCGCGTCCCGGCCATCTCCGCCTGGACGAAGGACATCGCCGCGACGATTAATCACGAC
Organism: Rhizobium sp. CF142; assembly: GCF_000281145.1. Lineage (NCBI taxonomy): Bacteria > Pseudomonadati > Pseudomonadota > Alphaproteobacteria > Hyphomicrobiales > Rhizobiaceae > Rhizobium > Rhizobium sp. CF142. Next base: position 52,481 of record NZ_AJWE01000137.1, read on the forward strand.
CCGGAAGGCAAGCGGCTGAAGTCCGTATCATGAGGGGTGCTTTCTTCGCGAAGCAACGGCCTTGCCGAAGCGAGGCCGTTCAGGAAGGTACCCTGCATCCATGACCTCTGCCCCGCACTTCGCCTATGTCACTCTCGTCACCAACGCCGATTACGCCATGGGCGCGACGGCACTGGCAAACTCGCTGCGTCGCACTGGTACGGACGCCGCCATCGTCATCCTGCATACCGGCGGTGTCGACGCGGCCACCCTCGCCCCACTGGACGCTCTCGGCTGCCGGCTGATCGAAGTCGAGCATCTGCCGTTGTCGGATGCTTTCAACGAGCGGCATGCGTGCCGCAATCTCCACTCCGCAGCACCTTTCACCAAGGGCCGCAAGCCGGCCTTTCATTCGCCGCTCGACAATTTCTGCAAGCTCCGCCTCTGGCAGCTTGTCGAATATGAGCGCTGCGTTTTCATCGATGCCGATGCGATCGCCTTGAAGAACGTCGACAAGCTCTTCGCCTACCCGGAATTCTCCGCAGCTCCGAATGTCTATGAAAGCCTTGCCGACTTCCATCGCATGAACTCCGGCGTCTTCGTTGCCCGCCCCTCGCAAGAGACCTTCCGGCAGATGCTCGCAGTTCTGGATCAGCCCGACATCTTCTGGCGGCGCACGGACCAGACCTTCCTCGAGACATTCTTTCCCGATTGGCACGGCCTGCCGGTCTATTTCAACATGCTGCAATATGTCTGGCTCACAATGCCGGCCCTGTGGGATTGGAAGAGTATTTCTATCCTGCACTATCAGTATGAAAAACCTTGGGAAAAAGATCATCCCAAGGCCGCAAGGCTACAACCTTTGATCGATTTGTGGCATTGTTTCCATACTGACAGCCACGTGCCGGAGATTGCATCTCTGGCCAATCCGGATGAGGCGGCATGAAAGTACTGGTATCAGGCGGAACGGGCCTCGTCGGACGTTATATCGTCGAAGAGCTGCTTTCTGCTGGATATCAGGTGATTGTCGGCGGACGGCGTGCGCCGCTCCCCCGGTCCTTCTCTCGTCCGGTCGATTTCGCTCCGCTTTCGCTTGATCCGGACGAGGACGATATCGGCGCCTTCGATGATGCCTATTTCTTCGTGCACGCCGCCTTCAGCCACATCGAAGGAAAATACCGCGGCGGCGAAGGCGATGATCCAAAGGCGTTTCACCGCCTGAATCTCGATGGCACAGTGAAACTCTTCGAGGAGGCAAAGCGCGCAGGCACCCGCCGTTGCATCTTCATGTCCAGTCGCGCCGCCTATGGCGAGCATGCACCGGGCACCGAGCTCTTCGAAACCATGCCCGCCACGCCGGAAACCCTCTATGGGCAGGTCAAGCTCGATGCGGAGCGGGCGCTTGCCCATCTTTCCGGCCCGGGCTTTGCGGGAGCAAGCCTACGGGCAACAGGCGTTTACGGTGACCGGTCTCCAAACAAATGGGATCGACTGATCGACGACTATCTGAGCGGCCAGCCTGTTTCCCCACGTGCGGGAACCGAAGTGCATGGACGCGATCTCGGCCGTGTCGTGCGGCTGATGCTGGAAACAGAAAGTGCCCGAATCGCCGGTGAAGTCTTTAACGTTTCGGATATCGCCGTCGATACGAGGGATATACTTTCGCCGATCCGTCATCACGCCGACTGTCCCTTCCCGCTGCCCGAAGCAGCGGACAAGGCAGAGCTTTGCGCCATGAACACGGGTAAGATCCGCGCGCTCGGCTGGAAGCCCGGCGGCATGCCCCTTTTCGAACAAACGATGCAGCAATTGGCCGGGAAACAAGGGGTTCCGCGCCCCAGTTCCACGCAAGTCTGATCTGGCAGAGTACGCCCCAAATGTAATCGGGGGTATATTATGCAGCTCGCAACCGTTTCGGCGTCCACCCTTCTGCGCGGCACCCAGCCGGCACAATCCGGCGTTTCGTCCACGAGCAACGAGCCCGACACAGGTGTATTGAAGATCCAGCGGCAGTCGCTGGCGCTGGAGCAGGTGCGTAATTCGCTGGCAAGCTCCGCCGACGATGCGAAGAGCCGCGCCCAGCGCAAGCTCGAAGAAGCCAAGCAGGAGCTTCAGGCGCTGAAGACAGCGGGCTTCCCGCCTGAAGTGATTGCGCGTCTCGCCGCCGAACTCGCACGCAAGGTTGGCGCCGCAGCCTCCGAATTCGCCTCGGCCGTTGCAACCGGCGGCTCTTCGGACGCAGGTGCTGCGACCAGCACAGCAGCCGCGTCAGCTTCCACCGCCGCGACGGCCGATGCCACCAGTGCAACGGCCGACGTTGTCGCAAGCGATGCACCGGCTTCCACCGAGGCAACGCAGGGTACCGAAACGACAACAGGAGCAGTGGAAGACGGCACGGACGCTGCAGAAACAGATGGTGCGGCTCACGCCCGCAAGGCCTATCAGGAAATCGTCGAAGACGGTCCGAAGTCCTCGGCAATTTCCGCCGATGACCGCAAGACCATGGAAGAGTTCAAGTCTGTCGTTCGCGAGCTGAAGCAGATCCTCGGAAAGGCAATGCGCGATCTGCGTGAGAAGAACCGCGACGCCACCGCCGAAGGTGCAATCGGAGCAGCACAATCAGCCGTGACCGGTCTGTCGGCTGCCGTGCCGACGGCGACCATTCCCTCGAGCATCGTCGTCTAAGCGTTAGGCGCTGCCGTCTGCGGCACGAAATAGATCGTTGCCTGGTTGACGAGCAGCACAAGACAGGCGGCAAAGACAGTTGCAAATAGCCTGTCCAGCAGCGCGGAGGCCGGCAGGGTATGATCGGCGGTTCCCATGGCCATCATCATCAGCGGCGTCATCACGATCGAATAGGCGAGATAATTCCTGGCCCGCAGAAAGGGCCTGATACCGCCGAGCGCGGCGACAACAAGCACATCGGCCCAGGCTGGCAAGGTAAGAAACGATAGCAATCCCGCACAACAGACACCGAAGAGAACGCCGATCACTCTTTGCGTCGTCTTGAGTGGCAAACGTTCCGGCCGCCGCTCGATCAGCAGCACCAGCGCCAGTGCCGCCCAGTGAACGTCATGATCGGGAAAGAACAGGTGGATGAGCGAGACGGCACCCAGGCAGGAAACCAGCCGGACGGGATATTGCCAGCCTGCCGGCTCCGTCAGGGAGCGCCGCAACCTGTTGAATTTCTGTCTGGCGGTCGGCTTGCGTTCATCCTCAACCGGCTCTGCCGCATGACGGCGGATATGCGCGACGACCCCAGCCATCACCATGTGGAGAACGACAGCGAAAACCGCGCCGCCGATGACAATGGCAAAGATGAGCCGCGGATCTGCCGTAGTAGTGGAGACGATGCCGCCGACCATGACGAGATAGAAGACGAAGCGCATGGAGGCGGCGACAACAGCGCGATCGAGACCGCCGACGATACCGGCAATGCCGGCAATCACCAACAGGCCCATCTGCCAAGCGCCGCCAAGCCGCCCGAGCGCGCAGGCAAGCCCCGCCGCAAACACCAGCACCAGCAATGCGGCCCCTGCGCTCGCAGCTTGCGTCCTCAGTCTGCCATGCGCTACCGTCCCGCTCATCGCCATGCCGCCGATCAGGCCGAGCCCCGTATGATGGCCCCTCGCCGCAAGCAGTGCCGGAACGGCCATGGCAAGCGCCGATACGGCGATTTCGATCGCCGTCACTTCCTTTTCAGTCGACCAGCGAAAGGCTCCGGCTACGTGATTGAGTGTCTTTTCCATCAACCGTCTCTCAGACCCGAAATTGGGCATCCAAGAAATAATACGCACTGCGTACGATATGTCCAGTAATCACGACGCGCCTGCGACACGCATCCTGCGCTCCGTCCTGCTGCTTGGCCGCCGCTTGCGGGCTGCGCGCCCCGAAGGTCCACACAGCCTGTCGACCATCGCGATCCTCGCCACGCTTCATCGCTTAGGGCCGATGCCCGCCTGGAGGCTTGCACTGGAGGAACATCTGCAGCCGCAATCGGTCACCCGCATCATCGCGGCCCTTGAGCGCGACGGGCTGATCAGCCGCACGCGTAGCGAGACCGACCACCGCGAGATCGAACTGTCGATCACTCCTCATGGCCGCATGGTGTTGTCCGAGGACATAGGCGCTCGCCGCGCCTGGCTCGAAAAAACGATGGACGACCGCCTGACGCCGGAAGAACGCAGGACATTGATGGAAGCGTCGGAAATCATGCTGAAACTCGCCTATGCCCATATCGAGAACGAGGCGCAATCAGGCGAGGAATAGACCCTTTTCACCTGTTGCAATCAGCCACAAGCGGTTATGTTCGCCGGACAACGATATTGGATTTGAGATGACGCCCAAGGAATCGAAGGCTCAATTGCGCGCTGAGCGTCTGGCACTCAGGGATGCCATCCCGACGGATCTGCGCGCAGCCAAAAGCCTCGACATGGCAGCCCATGCCGGCGATGCGATTGCTTTTACGCCCGGCACCGTCATCTCCGGTTTTCTACCGATCCGTTCGGAAGCTGATCTGCAGCCGCTGATGGCACGGTGGCGCGGACGCGGCGCCCGCCTTTGCGTGCCCGCAATCATCGACAAGCAGACCATCGTCTTCCGCGAACTCGTCCACGGCGCGGCACTGATCGGCACCGGCTTCGGCACGGTCGGCCCAGGCGAAGACGCTGCTATCCTCGACCCCGAAATCATGCTCGTGCCGCTGTCGGCCTTCGATTCCCGCGGCCACCGCATCGGCTACGGCGCCGGCCATTATGACCGTGCAATCGGCCGTCTCCGGCAAAAAGGCTTGTCGCCGAAGCTGATCGGCATTGCATTTGACTGCCAGGAAGTGGCAGAGGTACCCGCTGAGCCGCATGACATAAGCCTGGATGCCATCCTGACGGAAAGCGGCCTGCGCCATTTTACCTCACGGATTGGATAGGGAATGCGACTGCTATTTCTGGGTGACATGGTCGGCAAGACGGGACGCACGGCGGTCTGGGACCGCCTGCCCGGTCTGGTTTCCGACCTGAAGCTCGACTTTGTCATCGTCAATGGCGAAAACGCCGCCGGCGGCTTCGGCATCACCGAAGACATCTTTTTGGAAACGATCAATGCCGGCGCCGATGTGGTGACAACCGGCAATCACGTCTGGGACCAGAAGGATGCCGTCGCTTTCGCAGGCCGCCATGACCAGTTTCTGCGTCCGGCAAATTACCCGCAGGGAACGCCCGGCCGCGGCTCCGGTCTTTTCTATGCGCGCAACGGCGCGCGCGTGCTCGTCGCCAACATTATGGGCCGCGTCTTCATGCATCCCGAGCTCGACGACCCCTTCAAGGCGGCTGAGACGATCCTTGCCGCCTGCCCGCTGAAGGAGCAGGCCGATGCCATCATCTTCGATTTCCATGCGGAAGCGACGAGCGAAAAGCAGTGCTTCGGCCATTTCGTCGATGGCCGCGCCAGCTTCGTCGTCGGCACCCACACGCACGTGCCGACCGCCGATGCGCAGATCCTGAATGGCGGCACTGCCTATATGTCGGATGCCGGCATGTGCGGCGACTACGATTCCTCGCTCGGCATGGACAAGGAAGAACCGCTGAACCGGTTCATCTCCAAGATGCCAAAGGGCCGTATGGAGGCCGCCACTGGCCCCGCCACCATCTGCGGCGTCGGCGTGGAAATTTCGGATGCGACGGGTCTGGCCGAAAAGATCGCCCCGCTGCGCCTTGGCCCGCGGCTTGCCGAAACGATCCCGGAGTTCTGGCGGTAGAGCCCTGCAACACGCAATTGTGAGTATGCTCCGGCTGGACCGCTGCGACGGCATGCCGCATCCTCGCGGCTTCGTGAAAGCGCCGGAGGGGTGGCATGAAGCCGCATTGTCTTGTCCTCGCTATCGCATGCCTAGCGGTTTTTACCGCGCCGAACCTTGCCGCAGCCCAGGAAAACCGTAGGCATGTCAGCCAGTGCCAGGCTATCGCGCAGACTATCCCCAAGGCGACCTTCGCCAGCTTCTCGGGTACGGCGCCGGTAATCCCGGCGGTGTCCGAGGACGAAGATGTCAAATTCACCTACCTCGGCCATTCTACCTTCGAGATCGACACACCCGGCGGCATCGTCATCGCCACCGATTATAACGGCTGGTATAAACCGTCGGTGACACCCGATGTCGTGACCATGAACAAGGCCCATCAGACGCATTACACGCTGACGCCGGACCCGGGCATCAAGCATGTTCTGCACGGCTGGAGCGATATTCCCGGCGACAAGGCGAAGATCAATCTTGTCGTCGGCGATGCCTATATCCGCAATGTCACGACGGATATCCGCTTCAGCTACGGGCTCGGCGGATCGCAGCAGGACGGAAATTCCATTTTCATCTTCGAGATCGCCGGCCTCTGCATCGGCCATCTCGGCCACCTGCATTATGAGCTGACCGACACACATTACACTGAAATCGGCAGGCTGGATGTGGTCATGGTGCCGGTCGATGGCGGCCTGACCATGGGTGCAGACAGTATGAGCCGCGTCATCAAGCGGCTGCGCTCGTCGCTGATCTTGCCGATGCATCGCCGCGGCCCGCCGGTCAACGCCTTCATCTCGATGTTCGGCAATGGTTTCGACGTCAATTATGCGCCCGACAACAGCATCACCGTTTCGCTGCGCACGCTGCCGAAAAAGCCTCTGATCTATGTGATGAAGGACGTGCAGTAAAAAGGCCCGGACCATGCCGGGCCTGTTTGCTCACGCAAATTGCAGATGCCGTTTGATGCCGACGTCAGGCATCTTCTCCTCATCGAAATTGGCCTTGGCAATTTCCCAGCCAAATTTCAGCTTGCTGCCGGTCGAGACCCAGATGTCGGCGTCATCGACATGCATGGAGAGCATCGTCAGCTTTGGATCCTTCTTGCCACCTTCGTACCAGGCGGCAACGACCGAGTTCCAAAACTCCTCGATTTTCGAGGGATCAGGGTGCACCTCGACAACCCCGGACAGGCAGGCATGATAATCATGGTTCTTGCCGATGACACAGAAATGCGCGCGGCTGCCTGGTTTGATCATCTGCACGAGTTCGGCGTCCGTCTTGGTATAGAACCAGATCGTATTGGTGGTCGGATCGACGTTGGGTGCCATCGGCTGCATGTGCATATCGATGCCTGAAAGACCAAGCATGCCGGCATTGATATCGTTGATCTGATCCCAGAGCTGACGTGCCGGTTGTTCCCGGGCTTCAGTGAAGCTTGCCATTGCCGTTCCTTTCCTGCTGGTGTTGTCGGTTGAAAACGTCATCTCCTCGGCTTTGTTCCGCCCACCACCACGCCGCCAGGGAAGGATCGAAAAGCTGCTTTTTCCTTGAATATCGCCCTTTCCGATCTTATAAGGCGGCCCATTCCGAACAATGAGACGTGAACAGGGGTGCCATGGCTGGCCATTCACAGTTTAAAAACATCATGCACCGTAAGGGCCGTCAGGATTCCGTGCGCTCGAAAATGTTCTCCAAGCTCGCGCGCGAAATCACCGTTGCCGCCAAGGCCGGCCTGCCCGACCCGACGATGAACGCCCGCCTGCGCCTGGCGATCCAGAACGCCAAGGCCCAGTCCATGCCAAAGGACAATATCGACCGCGCCATCAAGAAGGCTTCCGGCGCCGATACGGAGAACTATGACGAGGTCCGCTACGAAGGCTACGGCCCAGGCGGCACGGCGATCATCGTCGAGGCCCTGACCGACAACCGCAACCGCACCGCCTCCAACGTCCGCTCGATCTTCACCAAGGCCGGCGGTGCACTCGGCGAAACCGGCTCGGTTTCCTTCTCCTTCGACCACGTCGGCGAAATCACCTACAAGCTGTCCGCCGGCGATGCCGACAAGGTCATGGAAGCCGCGATCGAAGCCGGCGCCGATGATGTGGAGACCGACGAGGAAGGCCACTACATCACCACCGCCTTCGAAGCCCTCGGCGAAGTCGCCAAGGCGCTCGAAGCATCCCTCGGCGAAGCCGAGACTGTGAAAGCCGTCTGGCGCGCCCAGAACAACGTACCGGTCGACGAAGAAAGAGCCCAGTCGCTGCTGAGGCTCATCGATTCGCTTGAAGACGATGACGACGTCCAGAACGTCTACTCGAACTTCGAAGTCTCGGAAGAAGTTCTGGCCAAGCTCTCCGCTTAAAGCCATCCAGGATACTGAATCGAAAAACCCGGCCATTCCGCCGGGTTTTTTGTTTGCTGGGACGCCTGGCGGCTAGGCCGCAGCCCGCATGAAATTGCCGAGTCCCGCAAAGAGCTCCACCGACTTCAACCGCGCCTCGATATCATGGATCGGCATGGAGATGATGACCTCATCGGCCTGCGTCTCCTTTAGGAATTCATTGAGTTGGGCTTCGGCCGTGGCCGGCGAACCAACGACGGCATAGCGCAGCGTGTGCTCGACATTCATCTTTTCCATCGGTGACCAGAAGGCATCCATATCCCTCACCGGCCGTGGGAAAGGCCCGCGCACATTGCGCCGCAGATTGACGAACTGCTGCTGAGCCGAGGTAAAGTGATACTGCGCCTCCTCGTCCGTCGCGGAAACGGCGCCCATGACGCCGACCATCACATAGGGCTTGTCGAGTTCGGCCGAGGGCTGGAAGCGGTCGCGATAGATCGCGATAGCATCAAGCAGCATGTCAGGCGCAAAATGCGAGGCAAAGGCGAAGGGGAGACCGAGCATGGCCGCAAGCTGGGCGCTGTAGAGGCTGGAGCCGAGCAGCCAGATCGGGACGTGTGAATCGTTGCCGGGTACGGCGAGGATCGCCTGGTTTTCGATCGGCGTGCCGAGAAGCTGCTGCAATTCCACCACATCATTGGGGAAGCTGTTTGCACCCGCGTCGAGATTGCGCCGCAGCGCCTGCGCCGTGCGCATGTCCGTTCCCGGCGCGCGGCCGAGACCGAGATCGACGCGACCGGGAAACAAGGCTTCGAGCGTGCCGAACTGCTCGGCGATGACAAGCGGCGCATGGTTCGGCAGCATGACGCCGCCCGAACCGATGCGGATTGTCTTTGTCACAGCACCGATCTGCCCGAGGATGACTGACGTCGCGGCGCTCGCGACGCCGGGCATGCCATGATGCTCCGCCATCCAGAAACGCGTGTAGCCGAACTCCTCCGCCTTCTGTGCCATACGCTTCGACGCCGCGAAGGATTGGCTGATGGTCGTGCCTTCGGCCACTGGGGAAAGATCGAGAATGGAAAAGGGAACCATGGAAACCTGCCGCGCAAAGATGGGGTGCGGTCTATGTAGGTTCGCCGTGGCTCTATTCCAAATCGCGGCGCCAATAAAAGCTGCCGCGAAAACTAACCGTCATTCGTCGAAAGCCGGCGAGAATTTCAGCTCACCTGATGGCGGCGATCCCTTGAAGATGATCCTCTGGACGTATCGCGTATCGAGATCGCCATAGGTCAGCTTCCCATCGCTCTCGAAGCCGACACCGCGATAGACTGCGGGATTGCCGATCAGCGCGCAGCCGGTCGCATCACGCTCTCTCAGCAGGTCGAGCCCTTTCAGGATCAGCTCTCTGCCGATCCCTTGCCGCTGCCGCTCCGGCTTTACCGAAATCGGCCCGAGCCCATACCATCCATCCTCGATGTCACCGATTATGATTGGCGAGAAAGCGACATGGCCGATGATCTCCCCACCCTCTTCCGCGACGAGAGATAGTGTCAATTCACCCGAAGCGCGAAGATCCCTGACGATCCGCGCTTCGGTATTGTTGCTGTAAGGCATCGGCTCGAACGCCACCCGCGTCAGCTCGTGAATGGCATCCGCGTCCTCGGGTCTTTCGAACCGGATCAGCATGATCCGATCACGCCCGTTTGCGCAGCAGATGCATATCGGCGCTCTGCTGCTGGTATCCTTCGGCAAGGGTGAAGTTGCCGAGCTGGCGGTCCATTTCCACAGCTTCGGTTGCCAGGCGGTGGATTGCAGCCGTCGTCTCCTCAACCATCGCCGCATTCTGCTGCGTCATGGAATCGAGCTCGGCGACCGAGCTGTTGATCTGCCGCAGGGTGTCGGCCTCTTCACGAGTGGATTCCATGATCTCGTTGATCTGGCCGTTGATGGCTTCAACATGGCCACCGATGCCGGTCAGCGCAACGCCGGCCCTTTCAACGAGCGCCACGCCGCTTTCCACCTCATGCGTGGATTTCTGCAACAGGCTGGAGATTTCCCTGGCAGCGCTCGAAGACCGCTGCGCCAGTTCGCGTACCTCCATGGCGACGACCGCAAAACCCTTGCCGCTTTCACCGGCACGTGCCGCCTCGACGCCGGCATTCAGTGCCAGCAGGTTGGTCTGGAA
>NZ_AJWE01000138.1:0-8916 GCF_000281145.1 Rhizobium sp. CF142
GCTGGCGAAAAAGCCGATGACCGCGGCCGTCATGGCCGAGAGGCTGGAGGTGACGGTGCGCTCAATCTACCGTGACATCGCTGCGCTACAGGCGATGCGCGTGCCGATCGAGGGCGGGCGCGGCATCGGCTACATCATGCGGCCGGGCTTCGATCTGCCGCCGCTGATGTTTTCCATCGAAGAGACGGAAGCGATCGTGCTGTCGCTGGCGCTCCTGGAGCGCACCGGCGATGAAGAGCTGAAGCTTGCGGCGCGGCGCGTCAACCAGAAGCTTGCCGGCGCAGTACCCGCACCGCTACGCCAGGCGATGGAAAACAAGGCCCTGTTTGCCTGGGGCACGATCGCCCCTGCGCCTGCAGGCGTGGACCTTGCCATCGTGCGCCGTGCGATCCGCGACGAACGCAAACTCACGCTCAACTATCGCGACGAAATGGGACGCGCCACCGAGCGAATGATCCGTCCGATCGCGCTGATCTATTATTCCCAGACCGCCAATATCGTTGCCTGGTGCGAACTCAGGCAGGCGATCCGCAATTTCCGCGGCGACCGGGTGGAGGCCTGTGCCGAAGCCGACGTCTTCTTCAAGGGTGAAGGCGACGGTCTGCGCACGCTTTGGACCGAGAGCTGGACGGAGAAGCCGCTGGCCGCCAATGCGTGAGCTAAGCCCGCCAACCCTCCATCCAGCAAGAACTCAGAGCGCCATGCCGCCGGAGACCTCGATGCGCTGGGCGTTGACCCAGCGGTTAGCCTCCGTCAGCAGCGAGGCGATCATGGGGCCGATATCATCGGGCACGCCGGCACGGCCAAGTGCCGTCATCGAAGCGACCCTGCGGTTGATTTCCGGATTATCGCGCACCATGCCGCCGCTGAAATCGGTGGCGATGGCACCGGGTGCGACCGTGTTGACGGCGATGCCGCGGGCGCCGAGTTCATTGGCCATGTAGCGCGTCAGCACCTCGACGGCGCCCTTGAGCGAGCCGTAGGCCGAGGAACCCGGCACGGCGACGCGGGCAAGGCCGCTGGAAAGATTGACGATGCGGCCGCCGTCGGCAATCGCAGGCAGGAGCTTCTGCGTCAGGAAGAAGACGCCCTTGAAATGAATGTTGTAGAGCCTGTCCATTTCCTCTTCGGTCGTCTCCAGGATCGAGGCATGGTAGCTGGTGCCGGCATTGTTGACGAGAAAGTTGAAGCGCTCGCGGCCCCAGCCCTTCAGCACCGCGCGGACATTGTTTACGAAAGCATCGAAGGCGGCGACATTGCCGGTATCGAGCTGCAGGGCGGCGGCCTTGCGGCCGAGTGCTTCGACCTCTGCAATGACCTTGTCGGCTTCTTCGCGGTTGGAATTGTAGGTGAAGATCACGTCGACGCCATCACGGGCGAGGCTGACGACGGTGTTGCGGCCGAGGCCGCGGCTGCCGCCGGTGACGATTGCGATTTTCGAATTCGTGTTCTGATCGGTCATCTCGGTTACTCCTTGTTCGGATGACTGGAATCTAGGTCCTGACACCCCTTTTCTTGAATGCCGAAAGCCTCGAACTTCTTGCCTATTCCTCCAGACAGGTTGTCGCCTCCCGTCTACGGAGTAAGATGGCGGGCAAAGGCTGCCACCCGGAGAACGACGATGTCCAATGAAATCAAGACTGTGCTCGACCAGTACATGGACAGCCATGGTGGCGGCGACGGGCTGTTTGCAACTGACCTGCCCGGCTTCTACCTAATGCGTTCCTCCACGCTCACCATGCCAAAGCCTGCCATCTACCGGCCGGCGCTCTGCATCATCATCGACGGCGCCAAGCAGATCATGTTCGGAGAACGGCTCTATACCTATACAGCCATGCAGGCGCTGGTTATCAGCGTGGAAATGCCTGCCTTCGGCCAAGTGATCGAGGCAAGCGTGGAACGGCCGATGATCGCGCTGACCCTGGAACTCGATGTCACCATTCTGCGCGATGTTCTGGAGGCGATGGAAACTCCGCCGAAGCCTTCGGGTGAAGGCGGTCCCGGCGTTTTCGTGCAGCATTTCGGGGCGGAGCTGCAGGATTGCATCCTGCGGCTGATGCGCATGCTCAACACACCGAAATCTATCCCGATCCTGCGACAGGCGATCCTGCGCGAGATCAGCTTCTGGCTGCTGTCAGGCGAGAATGGCAGCGAGGTCTGCAAGCTGGCGCTGCCCGGCAGCCAGACGCGGCGTGTGGCAGATGCCATTCACCTGCTGCGCGACAATTTCACGGCGCCAGTGCGCGTGGAGCAGCTGGCGGCGGCAGCCAGGATGAGCCCATCCTCCTTTCACCAGCATTTCAAGATGCTGACCTCTATGAGCCCCCTGCAATATCAGAAACAGTTGCGGCTTTTGGAAGCGCGGCGGCTCATGGTGGCCGATGGCATCAATGCCGCCAATGCCGCCTATCAGGTGGGCTACGAAAGCGCCTCGCAGTTCAGCCGCGAATATTCGCGCATGTTCGGCACGCCGCCGAAGAAGGACGCACAGGAGCACCGGGCACAGCCGGCGGCGATCGCGCCGGAAGTGGCTTAATAGTTGAGCGTGCGGCTATCTTCGCGGCCGAAACCGCGGATCTCCATCCGGTTCTCGTAGACATCGACGATGGCGAAGGTGTTTTCGCTCTCCGTATCGACCACGCCCTTGAAATTGACGAAGTGGCAGCCACCGACCTTGCCGTAATTGCCGACATGGTTGTGGCCGTTGAGATAGGCGACGACGTTTTCCTGTGAGGACAACAGGCCGACGATACGCTCGCGGTCCCACATGTCGTGCTCGCAGGGCGGATGGACGGGAAAGTGGTTCATGACGACCACCTTCTCACCCGCAGTCTTCGCCGCTTCGATTTCACCTGCCAGCCACGCGAACTGTTCGTCGCTCAGCGATGCGTTCCACCCATGGGCGTTATCGGCGCCGGCTGCCAGCAGAGCCGCCAGACGCTCGTGGCCAAGCGCACGGTGGGGATGGCCTTCCGGCGGCGCGAAGGTGCTGACCTCATTGCCGTTGAGCACGATGAAGCGGAAACCGTGGCGCTGGAAACTGTAATAGGGCGACGGCATGCCGATCCGTTCCGCGACCTTTTCCAGATGCTCAGGGGCGACGCCGAAATCGTGATTGCCGAGCAGGAAGAATGCTTCGTGATGCAGCGTGTCATAGACCGGCATGATATCGTCGAAGCTTTTGAAATCGCGGTCGATGATATCGCCGAGCGTCATGACGAAGCTCAGTTCCTCGCCATTGAAGGTCTCGATGGCGGCACCGACCTTGGCGAGGCTGTTGGCGTAATAGCGCCCCATCTCGACCTGCGGTTCGATGGCGGCATATTGCGGATCGGCGATGATGCCGAAGCGAAAAAGGGGAAGATCAGCTGATGACATTCGGCGTGATGTAGAGGCGGCGGATGACAGCGATGTGACGATGCTGCCGGCCGCGGCCTTTGGTAACCCCGCCAATACCGCTCTTGCATCGGTCTTCCGGCCCATACAACATGGTCCTGTTCTCCAAGGAGTATTCCAGATGACATCCTACATAAAGGAGCTTCGCGGCCTGATCGGAAACCGCTTGCTGATCCTGCCTTCGATTGCTGCTGTGATCCACGATCCCCGTGGCAATCTGCTCTTACAGGAAAAGGCTTCTGGAGAGGGATGGAGCTTGCCTGCCGGCGCAATCGAACCGGGGGAGTCTCCGGAAGAAGCCGTCATTCGTGAGATCATGGAGGAGACTGGTCTTGCGGTCACCCCTACCAATATCCTCGGCGTTTTCGGAGGTAGGGATTTTCGATACACCTATCCGAACGGCGATCAGGTCGAATACGTCGTCACACTGTTTAAATGCCAGGTGATCGAGGATCGCGGCGGGTGGACAGATGCCGAGACACGGTCTCTCGAATATTTCGCTCGAGACGAAATGCCGCCGCTTGCGCTGCCTTACCCTTTATCGACGCTGTTTTCGTAAGGGTTTCTGCAACGCAAGATAGGGTACTCACCTTGCTGCCGGCGCCTGTTCCCCGCGACCGGAAAAATAGGGCAAGGCAAACATGTAGAGGCCGCTGAACAATAGCAGGAAAAGCGGTGGTAGCGGCGAGTAGACCACAAAGGCAGGCGGAGTGCCCACCGCCATGGTGGCGAAATTGGCAATGACAGTCACCGTGAAGATGATGGACAGCCAACGGTGAAGCTGACGGATAGACTTGTTCCAGTTCATGACTTTTCCTCCTCAAACAATCAGACGCCGTGCGTAATGCTTCAGTCGGCGCGCGCCAGCACCTTTTCCAGATTTTCGAAGAAACGCTGCCAGCCGAACTTGGCGCCCTGGTAGGCCTGTTCCTGATCCGGACGGAAGCCGGCTTGTTCCATGCGCAGATGCGTGCCCGATCCGACAGGTGTCAGTGTCCAGGTAACGGTGCTTTCGAGACCGTAGGCATCCCAGGTATAGGCAAGCGTTCGGTTCGGCTCGATTTCCAGTACCCGGCAATCGACGGAGCCCCACTCGGCGGTGAGCTTGAAGCTATGATCGCGCACGGGCTTGAAGTCGTTCTTCATCAGCCATTCCTGGATCAGATGCGGTTGGGTGAGCGCACGCCAGATCTTTTCCGGCGGGAACGCGATTTCGCGCTCGACGATGACGGAGCGGATTTCAGTTGCGGTGTCGTTCATTGGTCCATCCTTTTGAGCAAATCTTCAAGAGCGTCGAACCGGCTTTCCCAGAAGCCGGCCATTTCCGTCGTCCAGTCGGCGAGCGGAGCAAGCGCGCGGATTTCGGCGCTGTAATGCGTCTGACGACCTTCATGGCGGTCGCGCACCAACCCAGCGGTCTTGAGCACCGCCAGATGTTTCGAAACAACCGGCTGAGACACACCGGCGTGGGCCGTCAGAGCGCCGACCGTCTTCTCGCCTTCACGGCACAGGCGCTCGAAGATGCCCCGACGGGTCGGATCGGAAAGCGCCCTGAACAGCGCATCTTGAGCATTCGACATTTTAATTCATACCCGATTGGCTATGGATTTATCTATAGCCAATCGGGTATGAATGAGTCAAGCCATCCTTGGCGGACAAATTGCAGGAGAACAGAAGCAGAAACGAAAACACCCGGCGCTTGCGGCGCCGGGTGCTGAAAATCAGATGCTCGGAAGTGCTTACTTCGTCGCCGCTTCGTAGCGCTCCAGGACGTAGTCCCAGTTGATCAGGCTGTCGATGAAGGCTTCGAGGTACTTCGGACGCAGGTTGCGGTAGTCGATGTAGTAGGAGTGTTCCCAGACGTCGACGCCGAGGATCGGGGTGGCGCCGTGAACGAGCGGGTTTTCGCCGTTCGGGGTCTTGGAGATTTCGAGCTTGCCGTTCTTGACGGAAACCCAGGCCCAGCCGGAGCCGAACTGGGTGGCGCCGGCAGCGGCGAAATCGGCCTTGAACTTGTCATAGCCGCCGAGGTCGGAATTGAAGGCAGCTTCGAGCTTGCCCGGCAGCTTGTTGCCGCCGCCGCCCTTCTTCATCCACTTCCAGAAATGGATGTGGTTGTAGTGCTGGGCAGCATTGTTGAACAGGCCGGCATTGGTGCCGAAGGACTTCTTGACGACCTCTTCCAGGGAGAGATCGGCAAGGCCGGCTTCAGCTGCAAGCTTGTTGCCGTTGTCGACGTAAGCCTTGTGGTGCTTGTCGTGGTGGAACTCCAGCGTCTCCTTCGACATGAAGGGGGCAAGGGCTTCGTAGTCATAGGGAAGTTCAGGCAATTCGAAAGCCATAACAGATCTCCTCTTGGCAATAGATTGCGTCATCGGCAGGTGAGGCGGAACATAGGAGGGGAAGCATTGAGAGGCAACCGGCGAATTATCAAAAAACAACCGCTTCGAGGAAAAATTGCCTCTCGTCACGGCCTCTCTCCACACGCATAAATCACCCCGGGATGTCGCACTTTCAGGGATATTGAAGCAGTGTGACGACAAGACGCGGACTAGCCATGCAAAGGAATAAAATCCCTCTCCTCGCGGCACTCACATTCCCGTAATCGCGCCTGGAAAATGAGGCGCGCTCGCGTCCTGCAGCCGTGCTTAGGGGCGGCGGCCGATATTTCAATAAAAAACTGTTAATTTCTTTTGGGCGCTTTTGACAGGCGATGAATAGCGCGTCTTAGATGCAACCCATGGCCATCGGAGAGTTTTAGTACAACCTTCGACAGGATTAACTTAATTAGCATAGCATAAATCATTTCAGGGACTTCTGACATCAACTTCGGGGCGTGTGATGGTCATGAGCTTTTTTCGTCGTAATGAAGAACCCGTCAAGCCGGGTTCGAGAGTATCCAGCCATCGCCAGATGTTGTCCGTCACCGAACAGACGGGTCTCGTGGACAGGCCGCCGGTGCAGTACAGCGTTTCGGAAGTCGATGATTTCCAAGCTTTCGGCACGGCAATCGAGGAAAACAAGCAGTCTTCCGAGGAGCTGCTCGTCAGCCTGACGTCGCTGCAGGAGCGGGTTTCCTCGCTGCTCGGCGCGCACAGCCATTCGCTCAACGAAACGGGTGCGCTGAGGGCTGAATGTTCGCGTTTGAGCTCGCTGCTCGACTATGAGAGCAATGCGCGGCGCAAGGCCGACCAGGAAAACCAGCGCCTGACGGCCGACAACAAGGAGCTGAAGCTCGACGGCAGCCAGCTTCGCGTGGAGGCCGGCACTTACCGCGAAGAACTGGTGAAGCTGCAGGGCGTGCACGAGCTGACGCGGGAAGAATTCACCGTCGTCGAGGCGCGGCTGATCGATGCCGAGCGCGAGATCCGCGACCGGGCTCTGCAGTTCGACGAGGTTTCCTCACAGCTTCGCCGCACGCAGCAGGATCATGATGCGCGCAGCCGGGAACTCGCGAGCACCCGCGAGAAGCTGGAGCTGGAAACCACGGCCCATCAGCTGCTGGTTGAAAGCTCGCGCCGCGAAAACAGCATCCAGCTCCGCGAAATCGCCCGTCTCAACGAGGAGCGCAGCCACCTCAAGACCAATCTCTCGGAGCATGAGGCGCTGACACGAGGCCTGCAGTCCTCCATCGCCAACCTGAAGCAGGATCTCACCGCTTCCGAGGAGCGTTATCGCCGCCTGGAAGCCGAATTCGAGACGCTGGAAACCTCCTCGACGCTCGAAATCGCAAACCTGCGCACCAAGCACGAGGCGATCGGTTCGAAATCCGAGCTTGTCGAAAAGCTGCTGTCGACCGCCAACAGCCGCAACAAGATGACGGACGAGGAACTGCAGTCGACCCGCGCGGAACTGAAGCGTACGAAGGGCGAACTCGCCACGGCGCTGGCGCGCCTGGAGCGGATGACCGACGAGCTCAACCGCGTTCGTCTCAACGGCACGGAAAGCGAAGCCGCCCGCCGCGAGCTCGCTGCCCACAGCAACGATCTGGTGATGAAGCTGCGCGAGGCCGAAAGCCAGCGCAGCAAACGCGACCGCGAGATCGAAGCCTTCAAGCACGATCTCGACACGCGCCTCGATACCGACCGCTATGAAATTAGCCAGCTGCGGACGAGCCTCGAAATCGCCAAGTCGGAAATCCGCCAGCTCCGCGCCGAACGCGCGATCCTCAGCGGCCAGCTCGAAGTGGCGCGCGGCGATCGGCCGAGCCTCGCAGACGCCCTGCCCGTCGAAGAGCCCGTGAAGGAAGAGGTCCGCATGCCAGCCGCCACCTTCGCGCCGATGATCGACATTTCCAACAAGTCGCTGCGCGGCACCGGCGTGGTCGCCAGCTCGGTCAGTGACGAACTCGCGGCCATCGAAACCAATCTGCGCACGCCGGCGGAGTGATCGAAGCGCTCTTCGGCGGGAAGAAAACTTTCCGCCGAACGCGAAAGCAGCACATCTGACGGCTCCCTTGTCGTGTCGCCGGAACCGGAGCCTGCCTTTACGAGTTTGAAGGCAGGGTCTGGAGGAGGCGCTCTCATGGGACAGGTTCGAAATCGGGGACAAGTTCAGAATCAGGCGGAAGACCAGCAGAAGATCTATCAGCGCTGGGCACCGGTCTATGATCAGGTCTATCGCGGTCTCCTGCGCGACGGGCATCGCACGCTGGCGCGACTTGCCGCTGACGCCGGTACGGACATTCTGGAAATCGGCGTCGGCACCGGGCTGGTGCTCTCCCACTATCCCCGACGATCCCGGGTGACGGGCATCGACATTTCCGAGCATATGATCGCCAGGGCGCGGGAAAAGGTGATCAGACAGAAGCTCTTCCATATCCGGCAGTTGCAGGTGATGGACGCGCACGCACTGGCCTTCGAGGACCAGTCTTTCGATGCTGTCTGCCTGCCTTTCGTCATCACGCTCATCCCCGAGCCGGAACGGGCGCTGGATGAATGCGCCCGTGTTCTGCGGCCGGGTGGCGAAATCATTCTGGCCAGCAAGCTCGGCGACGGCGCCGGCCTGCAGGGCGCGATCGAGGAGGCGGTGGCGCCGCTTGCCCGGCGGATCGGCTGGAGCTCGTCTTTCCGGATCAGCCGGATCACCGACTGGGCGCGCCAGAGCGGTTTCGATGCCATTGAAATATTGCCAGTTTTCCCAAACGGCTTCTTCAAGGTCATCCGCCTGAAACGGCGCTCGCCTGACGCTTGAGACGAAACTTTTTCCGCCCTTAACTGTTTCAGTCTTGCCTTCGCTAGGCCTTTTGTTCGCCAAGGATTTTCATGAGTACGGATTTCTTCCTCTTCATCGTCGTCGGTTTCTGCGCGCAGATCATCGATGGCGCGCTCGGCATGGCCTTCGGCGTGCTGTCTACGACCAGCCTGCTGGCGCTCGGCGTGCCGGTCGCCAATGCCAGCGCGATGACGCATGTGACGGAGATGTTCACGACGGCCGCATCGGGCATTTCCCATGCCTGGCACCGCAATGTCGACTGGAAGCTGGTGGCGCGGCTGGCACCCGCCGGCATGATCGGCGGGG
>NZ_AJWE01000139.1:0-5134 GCF_000281145.1 Rhizobium sp. CF142
GATGCAGTGGCAGCCGCCATGACCATGAAGGGCAATGGCACCATCTCCGTTGCCAAGACGGATGCCCGCAACATCTTCTTTTCACAGATGTCCGGTGAACTGACCTCGGTGCCGGTTGAGCTCAGCATCGACGTCACCAAGACGGCCAATAAGCTCAATTCGCTCGTCTCCTTCAGCGCCTCCGTGCCCACCACCTTCATGCATGTCCTTGGCCAGGACTCTATCACCATATCGGGCACGGCGACGGCGGAATATCAGACCGCCTCCTTCATGGATTTCTACATCCTGCTCGACAATACGCCATCCATGGGTGTCGCCGCGACCCCGACCGATGTTTCCAAGCTGGAGGCCAAGACCGGCTGTGCCTTTGCCTGCCACCAGATGGACCAGACCACCAACAATTACACGATCGCCAAGAGCCTCGGCGTCGCCATGCGCATCGACGTGGTTCGCCAGGCAACCCAGGCGCTGACCGACACGGCCAAGACAGAGCGCGTCAGCGCCGATCAGTTCCGCATGGGCGTCTACACCTTCGGCACCAAGGCTGAGGACGCCAAGCTGACGACGATATCAGGCCTCACCTCGGACCTGACGACGGTGAAGAACTATACCAATGCCGTCGACCTGATGACCATTCCCTATCAGAACTACAATCAGGACCAGCTCACCAGCTTCGACAGCGCCATGACGCAGATGAACACCATTATCGATCCGGCCGGCGACGGAACGTCGAACGTCAACCCGGAAAAGATCCTGTTCTTCGTGTCGGATGGCGTCGGAGACAGCTACAAGCCATCGACCTGCACCAAGAAGACGACTGGTGGCCGCTGCCAGGAGCCCATCGATACGTCCTTCTGCAAGCCGCTGAAGGATCGTGGCGTCAAGATCGCCGTGCTCTACACCACCTACCTGCCGCTGCCGAGCAACAACTGGTACAATACCTGGATCAAGCCCTTCCAGAACGAGATACCCACGCGCATGGCCGCCTGCGCCTCGCCCGGCCTCTATTTCGAGGTGTCGCCGACCGAAGGCATTGCCGATGCCATGAAGGCACTGTTCCTGAAGGTCATCCGCGCGCCGCGGCTAACCAGCTAACCGCCTTCGCCTGCCGTTCGTGCGGCAGGCATCATTTCATGAGAACAGATTAAACGCGTTGGCCGTCACGGATACGGTAGCTCGGCGCATACATGGTCACCAGCTCTTCGGCGGCCGTCGGATGCAGCGCCATGGTGCGGTCGAAATCATCCTTGGTGCAGCCGGCCTTCAGCGTGATGCCGAGGATCTGCGCCATCTCGCCGGCGTCGTGACCGAGGATATGGGCGCCGACAACCTTGCGGCTTGCGGCATCGACGATCAGCTTCATGATCATCTTTTCGGCTCGGCCGGAAAGTGTGGCCTTCAGTGGCCGGAACTGGGCGCGGTAGACTTCCAGCTCCTTGTAGCGCTTGCCCGCCTCTTCCTCTGAAAGGCCGACCGTGCCGATCTCCGGCTGTGAGAAGACGGCGGTCGGGATCAGGTCGTAATCCGGCTTGGTCGGATTGTTCTTGTATTCCGTCTCGATGAAGCACATGGCCTCATGGATCGCCACTGGTGTCAGTTGTACCCGGTCGGTGACATCGCCGAGAGCATAGATGTTCTCGACATTGGTACGCGAATAGTCGTCGACGATGATGGCGCCGCGCTCGTTGACGGCAACACCGGCATTTTCGAGCCCCAGTCCCTTCGTGTTTGGGTCACGGCCAAGCGCTAGCATGACGACATCGGCATTCAGCGTCGCGCCCTTCATCGTCTCGATGACAAGGCCGTTCTCGCCCTTCGTCACCTTCTCCATCACATCCTGGCACAGGATGCGGATGCCCTTGGCAACCATCGCCTCATGCAGGCCGCGACGCAGGTCTTCATCGAAGCGCGACAGGATTTCGGTGCCACGATAGATCAGCGTCGTCTCGACGCCGAGCCCGTGGAAGATATTGGCGAATTCGACGGCGATATAACCACCGCCGGCAATCAGGATCGATTTCGGCAGCTCTTCCAGATGGAAGGCCTCGTTGGAGGAGATGCAGAGCTCATGGCCGGGAAGTGCGGCATGCGGGTTCGGTGTGCCGCCGGTCGCAATCACGATGGTCTTGGCCGTCACCGTCTCGCCGGTTTTCAGCAGCCGGATCGTATGCGCATCGACGAGTTCGGCGCGCGTCTCCAGGATCTCGGCATTGGCGCCGGAAAGCCCCTTCTTGTAGAGCCCTTCCAGCCGCGCGATCTCGCCATCCTTGGCGGCGATCAGCTTCTTCCAGTCGAACGAGCTTTCGCCGACCGTCCAGCCGAAGCCGGCAGCATCCTCGAAATGCTCGTGGAACTGCGAGGCGTAGACGAAGAGCTTCTTCGGCACGCAGCCGCGGATCACGCAGGTGCCGCCATAGCGGTATTCCTCGGCGATCGCCACCTTCTTGCCGAGCGAGGCCGCGACGCGCGCGCTGCGCACGCCACCCGAACCGCCGCCGATGACGAAGAGGTCGTAGTCGAAGGATGGCATGATGATCTCCGGAGGGAATCGCTGGATGGGTTGTTCGCATATAAGCAATTCCAGCAAAAGTGCGCAGCGGTTTTGCGTCCGGAATTGCGTCAGAACAAAGAGATAGGGACGGCAATAGAAAAACAAAAGCCCGGACGATGCCGGGCTTTTGCGAAAGGTGAAGGCGGCCTTACGGCTTGGCCGGTGCCGGCGCTGCGGCCGGAGCCGGGGTAGCCGGTGCAACCGGGCTTTCGGTTGCCGCCGGCGGAGCCTTGATGACCTTGGAAAGCTGGACATTGCTCTGCTTTTCGAGGTCGCGGGAAATGCCCTGCGCCCAGATATCGGCAGCCTTGGCGGTTTCGCGCGAGGCAACCGGGCCGTCGCGCAGCAGCTTCTTGCCGACGTCGGAATTGTAGAAATCGGCGATCGCCTTCAGCTCTTCGACCGAGAAGGCCTTGGCATAGGTCAGAGCGGCTTCCTTCTCGAGGTCGGCACGGCGCGGTGCCAGAGCCAGCGCCTGCGCATCGACGGTGGCGGAGATGACATCCTGATAGTTCGGCGAATCCTGAATGAGGCCGGCCTTCAGACGCTCGGCCAGACCTGGCAGGATGTTGTCATACTGGGTGGTTGCGCCGATCGCGTCCATGGCTGCGCGGGCAGCCTTCAGCTGCTCCTCGGAAACTTCCTGCGCTCTTGCGGCAGAGCCGAAGGCAAGCCCGGAAAGAACGATGGTCGCAGCGGCAAGACGGCCAAGACCTGCAATGTTCATCATGAGTTTCTATGCTCCTGTTATCTGTTTGCCTGCAGCGTGCGGGCGCCTGCAGGACCGGCAATGATCGCAAGCGCCGCCATGTTGATGAAAAGCCCGTGCTCCACGACACCGGGTATGGAATTCAGTTCCCTCGAAAGCGCCTCTGCATCAGGAATGCGGCCAAAAGATGCATCGATGATGTAGTGTCCGCCGTCAGTCGTAAACTCTCCGTCACCAGACTGACGTAACGTCAGTTCACCGGAGAGACCAAGGCGTGAGGCGGTCTTTTCGATCGCGATGCGCGTCGAAACGAGGCCGAAGGGATTGACCTCGATCGGCAATGCAAAAGCGCCGAGCGTCTGCACCAGCTTGCTTTCGTCGGCAATGACGATCATCCGCGTCGAGGCTGCAGCGACGATCTTTTCGCGTAACAGCGCACCGCCGCCACCCTTGATGAGCCGCAAGCCTGCATCGACTTCGTCGGCGCCGTCGATGGTGAGATCCAGTTGTGGCAGCTCATCCAGCGATTTCAGGGGAACGCCGAGTTCGACGCAAAGCCGTGCCGTGCGCTCGGACGTCGGAACGCCTTCGACCTTGAAACCGGCTGCAACCTTTTCAGCGAGCACGCGAACGAATTCCTCCGCCGTGCTTCCGGTCCCGATTCCGAGGCGCATGCCGTACTCGACATGGACAAGCGCGGCCTCAGCGGCCTTGATCTTCATTTCGCGGGCATCCATGCGCCGCCAGCTCCTGATATTGCGTTGGATGTGCTGTTTACACGGCTCGTATTGCAAACGAAAGCCAAAATCATCGTCCTGCGATTGAAAGCCACGCGTTTCGGCTGCGACTTTTCTATCAGCCCTCCTGGCGTTGCTTTTCGTCTGTTCATCGCCTACTCCCTGAAAATCCTACCCTGCAAAGAGGCATCACTTTGACCCTCGCTTCCGAAAATGCCGGCCAAGCCCTTATCGTCTTCGATCTCGACGGCACGCTGCTCGACACCCATGTCGATCTGGTCGAAAGCCTGAACTACACGATCGCAGCGCTGGATCTCGAGCCCGTCACCTATGACGACCTCACGCATCTGGTCGGCCAGGGCGCCCGTGTGATGATCGAGCGCGCCTGCAAACTGCAGGGCCGCCCGTTGGCCGCGGATGAAGTTCCTGATCTCGTCGAGCGTTTCGTCGCCCATTATAATGCGAACATGCCCGGCCATACGGTGCCCTATCCCGGCCTGATCGCCGCCATGGACCGGCTGAAAGCGTCGGGCTTTCGCCTCGCCGTCTGTACCAACAAGCTGGAAGGCTTGGCGACCGGTCTGCTCGAGAAGCTCGGCCTGACGCATTATTTCGATGCCATCACCGGCGGCGACACGTTCGAACACCGCAAGCCCGATGCACGGCATCTGACCGGCACCATCGAACGCGCGGGCGGCGATGTTTCCCGCTCGGTGATGATCGGCGACAGCATCAATGACATTGCGGTGGCGAAGAATGCCGCCGTGCCCTCCATCGCAGTGCCCTTCGGCTATTCGGATGTGCCGGTTTCGAGCCTCGACCCAGATGTGATCATCACGCATTTCGACGAGCTGACGGTGGAGTTGGTGGAGGATTTGTTGCGGGATTCTGCAGCGAAGATGGCGGTGTAAGGACGGCGCTGTCCCATATCATCTACCGGCGTGCCGTGTGGCACCCCCCTCTGGCCTGCCGGCCATCTCCCCCACAAGGGTGGAGATCGACCAGCGGCTGGACCTTCGCACATCGCTAACGTTGTGCTGTTTGTGACCTTGATTGTTGGGGAAACCGGTGCGCCCAGCCAATCTCCCCACCTGTGGGGGAGATGGCCGGCAGGCCAGAGCGACTGTCTTGAAAGTC
>NZ_AJWE01000140.1:0-12947 GCF_000281145.1 Rhizobium sp. CF142
AGGAATAATCCAAGCCGGCGGGGGTTACGCCTGGACCGGCTCATAGCTGCTTCATGGCGCTGACGAAGGGGCTGGGTGCTCCCGGAGACCTGCCTTACGCCAAGTTTCAGCTATCCAGCCCAAACACCTTCTCGAGATTTTCCCAGCTGCGGTCCATGGCAAAGGTCGAGGAGAGATACGGAATGCCGATATGCCCGAAGCGCACCGAGAGCTGCTCTTCGGCAGTTTCCTCGTCGATGCCGGCGATCTGCTGCAGGTAGAGCACCGAGACGAGGCCCGTGCGGTCCGCACCCGCCTGGCAGTGGATGAGGATCGGTTTTGGCGCATCGCGCATCAGCGCCAGCAGTTCATGCGCCTGTTCTGGCGTCACGTCCCTGGAGGCTGACAGAGGGTAATTTATGTGGGTGATGCCGGCTTTCCTGGCCGCCTCGGTTTCCTGCATATACCAGTTGGCGGTGTTTTCACCGCGCAGGTTGAGGATGGTCCTGATGCCGTAGCGGGCGGCGTAGGTGTCGATATCGGCGCCCGAGGGCTGAGCGGAGCGGTAGAGTTCGCCCGGCAGCACTTCATGGAAATTGCCAAGCAGTTGCAGCCCGCCGAGGTAGCCGCCGAACAACAGGGCGGCGACGCCGAAAGCGGCGGGGGGTCTCCAACGTCTTTTCATTTTTTATCCTTGGTATTGGGCGGGAAAATCGAGGGTGATGCCGAGGCCGGGATGCCGGTCGGCGAGCGTGATGTGGGCGGCATGCAGATCGGCGATTGCCTTGACGAGGCTGAGGCCCAGGCCGCTGCCTGATGTCGTGCGGCTCTTGTCGAGGCGGTAGAGGCGGCGGAAGACAAGTTCGCGCTCCGCTTCTGGAATGCCCGGGCCGTCATCGGAAACGCTGGCCGAAAAACCGTCATCCTCGGCCCGGAGCGCAAGCGTGATCCTGGTCATCGGCGGGCAATGGTTGATGGCATTTTCCACGAGGTTGACGAAGAGCTGGGTCAGCAGTTCGCGGTCGCCATTGACCATGCAGGGGGAGGCGGGCCTGGTGGTGAAGTCGAGCGACTGGCCACTATCCTCGGCAACGCCGCCGTAGATCTCCGCAACCGAAGCCATGATGTCGCTGATATCGACCGGCCGGAAGCGCGCCTTGCGGGCGCCGGCCTCGATCTGCGAGATGCGCAGCAGCGCCTCGAACGTGGCGTTGATGCGGTCGCTTTCCTCGCGGGCGTCGATCAGCAGGGTCTGCACATCCTCGCCGCGCCCGCCCTGTTCGATTGCCTGCTCGACGGTCATCTTCAGGCGGTTGAGCGGCGTCTTCAGGTCGTGGGCGATATCGGCGCTCACCTGCCGCATGCCTTCGACGAGGGCCGACAGCCGGTCCAGCGCCTGGTTCATATGGGTTGATACGACATCGATATCGTCGCCATTGCCTTCGAGCGGAATGCGCCGCGCAAGATCGCCGGCCGAAACATCGCTCATCGCCCGCTCGATGCCGTCGAGCCGGCGCTGGGCGCGGGCGGCGAGAAAGGCGCCGCCGCCGCAGGCGAGAATGACGATGCCGCCGGTGGCCCAGCCGAAACTCATCAGCGCGATATGTTCCAGATCCTCGGTTTCGGCAAAGCTCTCGCCGACGATCAGCCGGTTGCCGCCGACGGTGCCTGCCAGAATGCGGATGCGGTCGTCGCCCTTCTGCCCGATGTCGCCGGCCTCGATGGTCGAAAGGCCATCTTCGGCGGCAAACGGCGAGACATTGCCGGCAAGCCGCTTACCCTTTTCGCCCGAAAGCAGGAAAATGCTGTCCTCGGCATTGTTGAGGCGGGCATAGGCTGCGACAGCGGCAACGAGGTCTTCGATGTCTGCCGGTGAATAGGTGGAGGCGACGACCGAATAGGTCTCGCGCACGGAATCGTCGAGCGCCTCAGCCAGATCGCGTTTCAGGAGCTGGTAGGTGATGATGCCGGCCACCAGAAAGGCCAGGATGAAGAGCAGGCCGAAGGCCAGCGCCAGCCGGAAGGGCGTGCTGCGCAGCAGCCTGGAGCTTTTCCTGGAGGCGGCTTTTTCCATCAGCATCGGATGATCCGAAAACCACTGCGCACTTTTCGGTCCGATGTTCTTTTGCTCAAGCATCGGATTGTCCGAAAACCGCTACACACTTTTCGGTCCGATGCTCTCTTGCTCAGGCATCGGATTATCCGAAAACCGCTGCGCACTTTTCGGTCCGATGCTCTAGCGCGGCGCATGCAGGCTGTATCCGGTATTGCGCACGGTATGAAGCAGCGGGATGTCGAAAGGCCTGTCGATCTTGGCGCGCAGGCGGCTGACATGGGTTTCGACGACGCTGGTCTTCGGGTCGAAATGGAAATCCCAGACGCGTTCGAGCAGCATGGTGCGGGTCAGCACCCGGCCTTCACCGCGCATCAGCACTTCGAGCAGGGTGAATTCGCGCGGCTGCAGTTCGATCGTCTGGCCCTGTCGCGTCACCTGCCGGCGCACAAGGTCAAGTTCGAGATCGGCCACACGCAGCACCGTCTTCTGGTCCTGCACGGGCGGGCGGCGGGCGAGCGCATTGACGCGGGCGAGCAGCTCGGAAAAGGCGAAGGGTTTGGTGAGGTAATCGTCGCCGCCGGCCTCCAGCCCTTCGACGCGGTCGTCGACGCCGCTGACCGAGGTGAGGAAAATCGCCGGCGTGCCGATCCTTGCGGCGCGCACCGCCTTGATCAGCGACAGCCCGTCGAGGCCGGGCACCATCCTGTCGACGACAAGCACGTCATATTGCTCGCGTGTCGCCTGGAAAAGCGCATCATGCCCGTCGTCGATGACGTCGCAGACGTGGCCCGCCTCGATCATGCCGCGAGCGACAAAATCGGCCGTCTTTTTATCGTCCTCGACGACGAGAATGCGCATGGCCAGTCCAAACCCTTCACCTGAATTCTATCTTTGTCTTCCGCAATTCCGGACGCAAAACCGCTTCACACTTTTGCTGGTATTGCTCTTACTCTCACGCCGCACAATTCGCGCAAAATTGTGTCCTCCATCTTATCGAATTCTTACGGATTCGTAAGTCGGCGGAACCGGTCCGACCCCGGCTCTTCCTGCAACCTGACCTTTCTTACGAAAGCGTATCTTCCCGGCAAAGGCTGTGTATGGACCGGCGGCTAGAAGCTGAGACATGGGTGGCGGAAAACGCGAACGCCGCCGCTGTTCAAACCGCCGGCGCCGGGCGCCGCATTCAAGGAGATATCCAGTGAAGACACTCCCCACGAAGCTTGTTGGCGCAGGCCTCCTCAATGCCCTCGTCATAGCCGGTTTCATCGCCGTCGCCATGCCCGCCCATGCCGCCACCGTGCCCTGCGAAGACATGCTGAAGGATATGCGCGCCGCCAAGGCTAAGGCCAAGCTCAGCGATGCCGACATGGCCAAGGTCAACGATCTCGAAGCGAAAGCCGTCGAGCGCTGCAATGCCGATGACGACACGCGCTCGGACAAGTTCCTGACCGAAGCCATGGCGCTGATCGGCAAGTGATGCGGCAAGCGAGGAGAGATCCAATGGCAGAAAGACCATTGAAAATACCGGCTGATGACATCAACCGCGTGCCGCGCGTCACCGTCGAGTTCTGGCTGATCAAGCTGATGGCGGTGACGATGGGCGAGACGGCGGCCGATTATCTGGCCGTCAATATGGGCCTCGGCCTGACGGTGACCTCCATCATCATGACCGCCATCCTCATCGGTGCAATCGCGATGCAGTTCGCCCAGAGGCGTTACGTGCCCTGGATTTACTGGTTGGCGGTGGTGCTGATCAGCGTCGTCGGCACGCTGGTGACGGATAATCTCACCGATAATTTCGGCGTGCCGCTCCTGACCTCGGCCATCGCCTTCTCGATCGCGCTGATCGTCACCTTCATCCTCTGGAAGGCGAAGGAGGGGACGCTGTCGATCCACTCGATCTTCACGGCGCGGCGCGAAGCCTTCTACTGGCTGGTAGTGCTCTTCACCTTCGCACTGGGGACCGCGGTCGGTGACCTGATCTCCGAGGTGTTCGGCTTCGGCTATATCACGACGGGCCTCATCTTCGGCGCCATCATCGCCGTCATCGCCTTTGCCCATTACGCATTCAAGCTCGACGGCATCCTGTCCTTCTGGCTCGCCTATATCTTCACCCGGCCGCTCGGCGCCTCGCTTGGCGACTATCTCTCCCAGCCATCGGACTATGGCGGCCTCGGCCTCGGCACGATCTATACGAGCCTGATGTTCCTCGCGATCATCGCCTTCATCGTCATTTACATGAGCTTCAACTACGAACCCGAGATCGAAGGCAGCCCGGAAGAGCCATTGCGTTAAGGGCTGCCCGACGTGCTCGCCTCGCCCTGTCATGGGTCAGCCATGAGGGGCGAGGCGAGCGCTTACGGATTTGCAAGATCGCGGAAAAGGGCAGGACAGGTCCTCGACCTACAGCCTGTGACACGACCTCCGCCCGCCACATTCCATCCTTCCAGCACGGCAATTCTCCCACCACACAGAGCCGGTGTCTGCCGGCTGAGCCATGAGAGCGATGGACATGCCGGCTTCGCTGCTGGCATTCTCCCTGCCGCGGGAGCGATGCCCGGTCCTTCCCGCCTGCCTGGCGGATCGAAGCCCAAGAAAACCGAGTAGAAGATGACGACGATCACAAGCATAACCTCGACAATGGCGGCCTCCTTCCTCGGTTCCTTCGTGGAAGTCGTGGAGGCCTTCACCATCATTCTGGCCGTCGGCGTCACGCAGAGCTGGCGGCCGGCCTTTATCGGCACAGGGCTGGCGCTATCAGTGCTGGCGGTGCTGGTGCTGATCTTCGGCCCTTTGCTCGGCCTTATCCCGATCGACATCCTGCAATTTACCATTGGCACGCTGCTGATCCTGTTCGGCATGCGGTGGCTGAGAAAGGCGATCCTCAGGGCCTCGGGCTTCATTGCGCTGCATGACGAGGAGAAGGCCTTTGCCTCGGAAACGGATGCGCTTGCCCGCCAGTCGGCTGACCGGCGGGCCGATTTTCTGGCTGGCACGGCCGCCTTCAAGGCGGTGCTGCTCGAAGGCGTCGAAGTGGTGTTCATCGTGATCGCGACCGGTGCGCGGCCCGGCATGCTGCCCTATGCGGGTCTCGGAGCGCTGATTGCCTGCATCGCCGTGCTCGTCATCGGGCTTCTCGTCCATAAGCCGCTGTCGTCTGTGCCGGAAAATACGCTGAAATTCATCGTCGGGCTGCTGCTGACGGCTTTCGGCATCTTCTGGATCGGCGAGGGCATCGGCACGCCGTGGCCGGGCGAAGACCTCTCGCTGATCGGAATCTTCGCCCTGCTCGCGGCCTTCTCCTTCATCGCAGTCCGGTGGCTGCGGCAATATCATCACGCCCAAACGGAGCCCGCCCGATGAATATTCTCAGGATCGCGTTCAAGGAATTGACCGGCATGTTCATCGATGACGGCGCGCTGGCGCTTTTCAGCCTGCTGCTCGTGCTCGGGGTCGGCCTCGCGGTAAAATCCGGCCTCATCGGCCCGACGGTGGGTGCCGCGCTGCTCGTCGCCGGCTGTCTTGCTGTGCTCGCCGAAAGTGTCGCGCGGGCCGCACGGCGCAAGTTCAGGCGATAGCGACTTGCCCGCCCCTGGGATCCAGCTAAAACCGGAGATGATCTATAATCCTCCAAGATGCAACTCATGGTGTGGCGCAACGGCAACAACTGTCCCGAGATGCGATTGCGATTGCCCTCTCTAATGCACCTTGAAATTGTGCTCTCGCATCCTTCGAACATATGATGCCTCTGAATGTCGAGTCCTGCCGCCGCAGACGATCGGGTCTGGCGCGTGGCGTGGTGCGCGTCCGAACGACATAGCCGTAGACGCGCTTGTGATGTTCCCGTGACCTGGGTCCGGAGGCAGGTGAACATGCGTGGATTTTGTCTAAGAGCACGCTGTTTCCATGACGAACCTATAGTCAGCGGACATCGTCCGCTGTTAGTCGATCACGTGCTATCGAGATGGCGGCGGTCAGGGTGCCTTGCCTTGCCTGTGGTCGCATCGCTCGGCATCTCCGCGCCGGCAGCGGCGCAGACGGCCCTTGGCACGACCACCGAGCCGGCGACGTGGATCGGCGGCACGGGAACAAATCAGTGGAGCAATCAAAACAACTGGACGACGGTGTCGGGCGGACATGCAGTTCCGCTCGTTATTGCGAATTTCACCGGCCTTGCCACGATAGGCAACAGGGTAGTCCGCGATCAAAACAGTCAGTCGATCGGCACGCTCAATTTCACAGCCCCGCTCTATGTGTTGAGCCTGGAGAACGGCACCATCTTGACCGTCAACGGCGCCGGCTTCGTCATCGACGTTCCGGCCAACAGGCCGACGGTCCAGGTCGGCAGCGTCGGCGGCGGGACGATCAAATTCATCAATGCCTCCACCGGAGATCTGGCGAAGTTCGTGATCGCCTCGAATGGCATTCTCGACATGTCGGGCCGCTCGACGACCGCCGGGATGACAGCGGGCGCGATCGACAATGCCGGCAGGATCATCATCGCCAACAGCAACGCCAATAGCGTGGGCAACGAACTGACCGTCTTCGGACCCTATAACGGCAGCGGGGGCGCCATCTACCTCAGAACGGATCTGGCGGGCGACGGCTCACCGTCCGACAGGCTGGCAATCGATGGCAGCACGACCACTATCGATGGCCCGGCACAAGCCACCGGCACCACGTTTCTGAACATTACCCCTGGCCCGAACAGTCCGGGCGCCTACACGGCTGCAGACGGCATCCTGGTAATCGATTCGACGAACGGCGGCACGACGGCGGATGGCGCCTTCACGCTCGCCGGCGAGGTGCGCGGCGGATTCATCGACTATCGTCTCTTCCGCGGCGGCCTTGGCGGCAGCAACCCGGATGACTGGTTCCTGCGTTCCGGCTTCAACGGAGGCAATGGCGGCGACGGCAACGGCAATGGTGACGGCGGGAATGGACCGATCACGCCGCCAGACGAGTTGCCGCCGGAGGCGCTGCCGGAAGATCTGCCGTCAGTATTGCCGCCTGGCGTTTATCCAATCATCGGACCGGAGATTGCGACTTATGGCGTGGTACAGCCGACTTCCCGGCTGCTTGGGCTCGCCACGCTAGCCACCTTGCATGAGCGCATCGGGGATACGCTCGCGATCGGAGCTCCGGAGAACGACGCCGCGAACCCGGTCAACTCGGGTTGGGCACGCGGTTTTGGCGAGCAGATAAACCAGCATTACCGCGCCTTCGCCGATCCGCGCACCGACGGCTATCTAGGCGGCTTTCAGAGCGGTATCGATCTCTTGCGCGGGGAATGGCTGCCCGGTCATCGCGACGTTGCCGGCATCTACTTCGCCTATGCCAACGCCAACATCGACGTGACCGGTCTCGTCACCAACGAGGCGGTGACCAACTATGCACTGCGTAAAACCGGGCGCCTCGATCTCGATGCCTGGTCGGGCGGCGCCTATTGGACACATTATGGTCCGACCGGCTGGTATCTCGATGCGGTGGTGCAGGCAACTGCCTATGAGGGCTCGGCGTCGACGACATCAGCCAGTCTCTCGACCAATGGTGCCGGTTTCGCCTCCTCGCTGGAAGCGGGCTATCCGATTCCCGTGCCGGCGCTCGGGCCGGGCTTTGTCCTGGAGCCGCAGGCCCAGATCGTCTGGCAACATGTGTCATTCGACGACGACAATGACGGCCTGGGTGACGTCACGCTCGGTTCGACATCGGGAGCGAGCGGGCGGCTCGGTCTGCGCGGCCGCTGGACGATCATCAGCGATGGCGGGCAGCTTTGGCAACCTTATGTACGCGCCAACCTCTGGCACGATTGGGGTACACGAGCGACCACGACGTTCTCGAGCATCGATCGGGTTCCTTTGCTGAAGGAAGGAACGCGCGTGGATCTGAGCGCCGGTGTAACGACCAGGATCAACACCCGGCTGAACTTTTATGCTCAGGCCGGCTATCAGTTCGCGGTTGGGGATACTGACGGCCACGAGCGCGATGGCGTTCGGGGAGATTTCGGCCTGCGCTATACGTGGTAAGGGCACGGCATCTCGCGGGAGCGGAGTGACGCTCGCAAATTCCGAGCGTCACTCGCCGATATCGGTATCTTTATCCAGGTCGGAAACCGTCTCGGCAGGGTAGCGTCAGGCTCCCGAAGGCGTCAGGCTCTCCACGTCGATGCCATGGGTGTCGAACCACCATTCCGGCGATTTGTCGGGATGCTTGTGGCGAAGCCGCTCGTATTTTTCGACAAGGCGGTTCTGCCGCTCGACCTCCTGTTCGAAGAAGGGATGGTCGAGCATTCCGCCAACGGCATGCAGGCGCCGCAGGAGCTTGCGCAGAACGTAGCCCTGCTCCTTGTTGCCGGGGCGGTAGCCGCTAGCGATGATCACAGTGATCGCGGTTTTGAGCGTCTTCAGGGCATTTTCGGGCGCAGTGCCGTTGACGATCATGTCCAGCCGCTCGGCCCCGAAGCCGACGTCGATGCAGTTTCCCAGCGGATTGACGATATTGCCGATCTCGATCCCGTCCTTGTAGAACTCCGTGCAATATCCGCTGATATTGCCGTCGCTCCATATGCATTCGGGATCGGGAATGATGGGTACGCGACCGCGATAAAGCGGCGTCCATTCCCCCAGCCTGTCGGGATGGATGGTGACATGGTCGGGCGTGAGCCCGAGTAGCCCAAGGAAATCCAGCCAGAAATCGATCGCCTCGCCGACCGTCATCTGACGGAAGGAGAATAGTCCGAGCATGGTGAAGTGCAGGAAATGCGTGCCGTCGCCGATCTCATCGAGGTCGCCCATGCGCAGGCAGGCCTGGCTGTTTGCGACGGTTCCCTTGTGGGACGGATCGGAGAAGAGAGGCTTGTACTGCTGCATGCCAGCGCTGCAGAAGAGCGTGGTATCGTCGTGCGGCCGTACGGATTGAATGCATGCGTATTCGATGCCTTTGGAAAGGCAGTAGTCACGATAGTCCTGGATCAGGCGTCCCGCGGTGTCATAGGCAACCTCCTTTTGGTTCAAATGCCCGCATCAAAGATAGAAAAAGCGCGCCGTAATTGCAAGAAGGTCACCCCGCCGGCTTTGCGCTACCCGCGGGTTCTGCCGGCAACGGGCGAAGCTCTTCCGGTCAGGGCAGGGCGCTCTTACCGGCCTCTTTCACGCGCCGCCGCCAGAACGAGCGGCGCCACAGCGGTGGCAAGCGGGCCGAAGGGCAGCCGCTGCAGGGCCTTGCCCACGAGGAAGGCCGCGGCCATGGCGCCCGATAGCTTCAGCCAGGGATAATCGCCAAGCTGCGCATGGGCGCTCGCATCCGCCCAGCGAATATTTT
The DNA here is from genome assembly GCF_000281145.1 of Rhizobium sp. CF142. NCBI lineage: Bacteria > Pseudomonadati > Pseudomonadota > Alphaproteobacteria > Hyphomicrobiales > Rhizobiaceae > Rhizobium > Rhizobium sp. CF142. Next base: position 9,356 of record NZ_AJWE01000140.1, read on the forward strand.
CTTCCATCACGCTGCCCGCCTGATGGCGGATGATGTGCAGACGCGCGCGCAGATGATCGATCTCCGCACGCACATCCTCGATCTGCCGCTCGAGTTCCTCGCGCGCGGCGGCGCGTTCGACATCGACGACGATCTCCTCTATCGGCGCATCCTCGGCGACCGCATGCAGATAGTCTTCATAGGCCGCCTCGCTCTCAAAACCCTCGGCCTTCGCGTGCTGATCGGCTTTTTCCTGTTCTGGGGTTTTTTCACGTTCGGAGGCTGGCGTGAGCTCGCTCGCGTCTCTGAGCTCGTCCATGCCTTCGATGGCGTCCCTGCCTGTCGTGCTCGCCATTGCGGTCTCCTCTTTCGCTGACGGAGTTCAAACGTTCGAGGCGGAAAAAGGATGCATGGGCGGCGGGGATTGATTGCCGGCGCGGCGCGCCGACAGAACGGGTTGATCCCTGACCGATTGAACTCCGTTGCCTGGCTAGGATTGAACGAGGATCACCAGGGTCTCGGGCAATACGCCGTCATATTCCATCGCATCGGCCGCCTGCTTGCTCTTCATGAATTCCGCCAGGCGGCCCATGTCGGCGACGTCCATGACGAGGCCAACCTTGTTGGACGATTGCGGATCGATGAAGGTGCGAATGTTCGTGCAGCCGATCGGTTCGAAAACTTCCTTGCGACGGGGCGAGGCGAGCCAGTGTTTGACGTCCTTGACGTCGTGATGAGCCAGGATGGTCGGCATTGCGTCCTCCTCTTGCTGCTCTTGATATCAGAGCCGGAGAGAAGTTTACGCCTCGGGTAATCGCGTGGATATCACCCGCATGGGTGGGCGCATCTGGTTTTACGGGGGCAGGATGATCACCGTTCCGATCGCACTCGACGTGACGAATATCAAGCCAAACGGGGAACGGGTGCGCTCGCCCCAACCCCTCCCCACAGGTGGGAAGGGTTTCAGACGGTACAGACACCCACAACACCCGAAAGCAGCTCTCTTACCCAAGCCCACGGTGGCCGGTCCGGCATTGCACCGATGGTTTTGCATCCTTGGCATCTAAAGTGCTAAGAGCCACCCATGACCCTATCAACAGAGCTAGACTGTCAGGCCTGCGGCGCGTGCTGTTCCTATTCACACGAATGGCCGAGATTCTCCACCGAGAGCGATGCCGACCTCGATTTGCTGCCGGCTCAGTTCGTCTCGGCGGATCAATCAGGCATGCGCTGTGATGGTGAGCGTTGCTCGGCGCTCTCAGGCACCATCGGTAAGCAAGTATCATGCGTGATCTACGGCCTCAGGCCGGACGTCTGCCGCACATGCCTTCCCGGAGACGACTCCTGTTTGACGGCGCGTAAGGCCTTCGGGCTGGCATAGCCGTTTTTGGCGGAGCTTGCTCTTGAAGGGAACCGGACCCTGCCACGGCAATCGCTGCGGCATCGGCATCAGAACATTCGACCTGGCTGAGTGCCGGGCAGATTTGAAGCAGATGGCGCGTGCTGGAGCTTCGGCGCCATCTGCCGCTCAATCCAGCCCGCCACTCAATCCAGAAGGTCGGCCGGCACCCTGCCGCCGTTTTCCGACAGTTTCTTCATGAGCGCTTTGTGGAGGAAGATGTTCATCTTCGCGCTGTCGTTCGTATCGCCGGTATAGCCGAGCTCGGCTGCGAGTTCCTTGCGTTCGGCAAGGCTCGCATCCATTCCGAGCGCCTTCATGAGGTCGACGATCGAATGGCGCCAATCGAGCTTCTGGCCGGACTTCTTCACGGCTGCGTTCAGGATCTGCTCGATATCGGTACTGCTGGCTTGGGCTGGGCTCGATTGAGCCGGCGCCGGCGCTCCGGTCGCGGGCTTCGTCGCTGCCGTGGGCTGAGCGGCAGGGGAAGCTGCGGGCGCACTGGAGGCCTGCGGGGCGGCGGATGCTGGCTCTGGCACGGGTGCTGCCTGCGCTTTGCCGAAAATCGCGTTCTTGATGCGGTCGAAGACGCCCACGGGGAAACCCTCCTCTTGTGGTTGCGATGGGGATGACCGGAAGGGAACTAGGGTGGCGAGGCGATCCGCAAAGGTGGCGGACGGGAATCATGCAGTTCTTAGGTATTAAACGTATGTGCTCGGCGCACCCCCCTCTGTCCTGCCGGACATCTCCCCCACAAGTGGGGAGATCGACAAGCGGCCTGCACCTCCCGCCTCTCCACCTTTTCGCCGGGCTGCAACGTTGATTGTTTGGGGAAACCGGTGCCCCCAGCCAATCTCCCCACTTGTGGGGGAGATGTCCGGCAGGACAGAGGGGGGTGCCGAGCACACGGCGTCAATATTATGCCCCCACCCGATCACGAAAACTCGTTCGCCCGCGGCCCGGCAAGCGTCACGCGCCAGGTCGATTTTGCCCGGAAATCCTGGGTCGCCAGAAATGTATAGGGCGTGGCTCTCCAGGGTTTGACCGCGTTGTTGAGATTGTCGAGCACGTAGTCGCCGTCGTCCATGCGGGCGATCAGCACGACGTGGTTTTCGTCATGCGGGCCGATCACCACCGAGAGCGCCAGGCGGTTTGCCGGAAAGCCGGCGTCGATCAGGTCCTTCATCTTCTGCAGGGCGTAATCCTCGCAGTCGCCCCGGCCGCCGATGGGCAGGGTCCAGACATCGCCGTTTCCGGAAGCGGCGCTGTCCTCCGTCGAGCGGACGGCGAGGTTTACGGCGCGGGTGACCTTGCGCAGAAGCGGCATGCCCGCCTGCTCAACCGGTGCCCGGGTGCCTCCCTGAGCAGACGCCTGATGGCAAAGCCAGCGGTAGCTGGCGCAGGCGGAGGCGAATCCCACCGGCGCGCCGATATTCCTGCCAACAGGCAGAGGCTGCCCGGCAAATGCCTGAAATTGCGCAGGAAAGAACACGAGGGAAACAAGACAAAAAAGCCATCGCATGAATCACCCCTTTATTGTGCGCGGGGAAGGTAACATAGTTTATACTAAAACTTTAATAAAATTTATTACTTGCGTAATTAACTATAGATTAAGAAGCTGTGCCATTATCCACAGTTTATTCTTGGAATTAACAGTTCGCTAATATAAGAATTCCCCCAGTTAACGGTTTGTTAACTTTGGGAGAAAAAAGATGATCCGCAAAGCAGCGAAGTATAGCGTCGCCGTTGCTTACCTTCTGGCAAGCAGCAGCCTCACGATGGCCGCGCCGGCAGTTGTCAACTGCGCCAAGGCAGCGCCGGGTACGATTGAGGCCAGGCTGTGCCTGCCGACGAAATCCATCCGCACCGACAATGACAGCCGCACGGTCAATGACGACAGCAGCGGCAACCGCTCCGGCGGCAATTCCGACTCTGGCAAACAGGCGTCGAACCAGACCTCTTCCGGCGATCAGAACAACGGCGGCGACGACGGCAACGGCAACGGCGGCGGCGACGGTAACACTGGCGGTTCCGGCCCTGGTGACGGCGGCGGCGAGGGCCCCGGCGATCACGGCGGCCATCATGGCGGCAAGGACCACGATCACCACGGCGGCAAGGATCGTGACCATCATGGTGGCAAGGACCGTGACCACCACGGTGGCAAGGACCGCGACCACGATGGTGGCAAGGATCGTGACCACGACGGTGGCAAGG